>NZ_RRYX01000110.1:0-9567 GCF_014861375.1 Psychrobacter sp. FME5
TAGGCTTAGATGTGTATAGTTCATGGTTGCAATCTCACTTTGGTCGGTGGATAAAAACTTTGATGCTAGCGCATCTAGGTCTTTTTTTCACCTCACATTTGGTATTGCACTTCATGTGTTAATCTAAGTCATATAATAGTCGTTCAATAGTATAAAAAATACAGTTATTAAGCGACATCGATATATAGATGGTTTTGATAAATAGTATTTTTAAAATTAAGTTATGCGGTGATATTATAATTTTTGAGTGCTTTGTCTTATATAATAAGAGTATTTTACTGCCAGTAAGTATCAACTTCCTTTGTAATGGTTGCTTCCGTATTTCACTGCCAATAACCTAAAAACAAATAATAAAAGTTCACACTCAGTCACTTATCACCTTAACTAATTCAGCTTAGCTGATGTATTAGTAGATTTAAAGACAGAAAGCTTAACCTGTTACTGTATTTGTGTGATAACTTGTTATTATGACCATAAATATTAACATAGACTGTACATTCGCCCGATAATTTCATCCCAAGCATGGCTCCTAAAACTAAGATTTGTTATTATAGGCCCATGTGACATCTCGCCACTATTTTTACAATTTGAGAGTATTTTATGAAAAAAATCACTACTTTAAGTATTAGTGCACTTGCTAGTGCTATGTTATTAATCACAGGCTGTAGCACAAATAATGGTAGTCAAGAATCCGCTGCCAAAAGCGTTTCAATCACTGAGCAAAGCCCAGCCAATGAAAAAGTGGGTTATAGTTTAGGTTTCATGATGGCAGAAGGTAATAAAGAAGCCGTTGGTGATCTAGACCTTGATACTTTTGAAAAAGGCTTCCGTGATGGTTATGAAGGTAATGATTCAGCATTGACCGAAGAGCAAATGCAAGAAGTATTGATGACTTATCAACAAGAACAAGAAGAGAAGTTTGTCAAAGATATGGAATCAAAAGGTGAAGAAAATAAAGCCAAAGGTGAGGCTTTCTTAGCCGAAAATGGCAAGAAAGAAGGGGTAAAAACCACCGCTTCTGGCCTACAGTATAAAGTGTTGACGGCGGGAAAAGGTAAGTCACCAAAAGCGACTGACGTGGTTGAAGTAAACTACGAAGGTAAGCTAATCGATGGTACGGTATTTGACAGCTCTTATGAGCGCGGTGAGCCAATCGAGTTCCCACTTAACCAAGTAATCGCTGGCTGGACGGAAGGTCTACAGTTGATGAAAGAGGGTGGTAAATACGAATTTTATATCCCATCAGATATCGCTTATGGCGAAGCGGGTAACGCAGGTATCGAGCCGAACAGCACGCTTATCTTTACTGTTGAGCTATTAAAAGTAAAGTAATGCGTTAGTGGTACCGTGAAGCAATAAAGACCATAAAAAACCCTCTTAATATTTAAGAGGGTTTTTTTGTGGATTCATGACTGAGGTTTTTAACGCTTAAGATTTCTTATGTTTTTAAGGTATCTATTTTATTTAGTATCAACAGGCCCTAAAGGTTTTTTTGAAAGACCTTAGAGTTACGGCCGTTATGGTAGGTTTCTTGACGTGATTCAGGTAAAGCACTGGCCTCAACTTCAGCGAAGCCTTGCTCGACGAACCAATGCGCGGTCCGAGTAGTCAGTACAAACAGCTTGTGCAGACCATGACTGCGTGCTTGCTGCTCTAAAAATGCCAGTAAATCAGCACCGCGGCTACCGCTTCGATACTCAGGATGTACGGCCACACAAGCAACTTCTGCGGAATCGGCATTCAATTGATTAAGCGCTGCACAGCCTAAAATCATACCGTCGCGCTCAATCACGCTATAATTATCAATATCTTGCTCTAAGCGCTCGCGTGAACGGCTGACCAAAATGCCTTGTTCTTCTAGTGGCGATAGTAGCTCGATTAGCCCAACCACGTCGTCGATGTCAGCGCGGCGAATTTCTTCATAAGGGTCATGACTAATCAGCGTGCCAGAACCGTCACGAGTGAATAACTCTTCTAATAACGCGCCATTTTTGGCATAGGAGATGATATGAGTACGATGGACCCCTTGGCGACAGGCGCTACTGGCGCAGCTTAAAAAGTAGTTAATCTCACAGTTCAACTCACGATCCCGTAAGAAGCGGTCGACTTCATTGGGAATCATCTCACGTAGCAAGCGGTCATCATGGTTGATACCAGCTTCTTCACCTAAGAATATTAGCTTGTCAGCACCAAGCGCCACTGCCGCACTAAGGGCAACGTCTTCAGCCAATAAATTGAAAACTTCGCCAGTCGCCGAATAGCCCATCGAGCCTAAAATCACAATATGGTCGTGGAGTAGGTTGTTTTTAATGGCTTCAACGTCGATAGAGCGTACTTCACCGGTCATCTGATAATCAACGCCATCACGAATACCATAAGGACGTGCGGTGACAAAGTTACCTGAAACGGCATCGATGCGTGAGCCGTACATGGGTGAGTTGGCCAAGCCCATCGATAGTTGCGCTTCGATTTGCAAGCGAATCGCACCAACTGCCTGTAATATAGTAGGCATCGCTACTCTTGGAGTAACACGAATGTCTTGATGCAGAGGAGATTTAATATCAGCGTCTTTGAGGTTCTTTTCGATTTGCGGTCGAGCCCCATGGACCAACACCAGCTTGATTCCCAAGCTATGTAATAAGGCAAAATCGTGAATAAGCGTACTAAAATTGGTATGGTTGACTGCCTCACCACCAAACATAATCACGAATGTTTTACCGCGATGGGTATTGATGTAAGGAGCAGAGTTACGAAACCAGTGGACGTATTCAGAGTTGATTTGGGGCATGGCGCTAGTAGTCATAATAGGAGCAGCAATAGTCAGAATAAGAAAAAGGGCGCCGCAAAAAATGCGCATCGTTAAAGATTTACCATAGCAAAAAACGTCGTTATGAGCTATCTTTTATTTCAATAGTATTTTTCAGAAATATTCTTTAGGTTTAGTACTGATTGATTATATACACAACCTCAACACGCGGTTAGTGTACGTACAAATGCTTTTTGCTATGCTAAACGCTATTGCTTTACAGGCGGCGAACGAAGATAATTAATAAAATACGGAAGCTTATGTGGTCTGCTGATTAGGCATGGTAAATGCTTAAACATACGATAAGTGCTATTCAGTTTTACCAGCTATTTTTTACCGACATATCAACTAGGGATAATGAAAATCATGAAAAAAAGCAACCAATTTGCTAGTCCATTTAGTGCGTGGAGCGGACATCGCTTGTTTCACGTTGTGGCTGGGACACTCATCGGTGCGATGGTCGTGACACAAGCCTCAGCGATGCTACCGACACCAGAGCAAGCCGTTGATAGCTCAGCAGCTGTTCAGACCAGTGCCAATAAAGCGTCTAATTCAAGTGCCCAAGCAGTGAATAGTAAAATTACTGCCTCGTTGATTAGTGTTGACGCAAATGGTGAAGAGGTTTTGGTACCTGTTGATGCCAATACGCGCTTGCAGTCAGGTAATGTTTTGGAATATCAAGGCTATTTCACCAATACCAATACTGATCGCGTGCGTAAAATGACGGTTACCATGAGCATCCCTGAAGAGGTAGAGTTGCTGAGGACGGTATCTCCTGATTTTCCATACGGCAGTGCCGATGGCGATACCTTTGCCCGTATGCCGCTACGTGGAAAAGTTGATAATCAACTACAAGAAATCCCGTTAAAGTATTATAAAGCAGTACGCTGGGACCTTGAGGGTGTTGGCCTCAATGATACGGTCGCGGTAAAATATCGTGCTCGCGTCAAATAAATCAGTTGCTTACTAGCTACACAAATTTAGATAAATACTGTTTCTAAAAACTAGAAAGCTAAGTATTAGAAAAAGCACGACAGTTTATGGCTGTGGTGCTTTTTTATTGCCAGCGATTATGTTTTTTAGAAAGAAAGGAATATAGGGGCTGAATTCTATACAGCCCCTAGTCAGTGAAAAGTAAAATCGATACATCACGTACTGTAGGTACCGTTTTTTCTAGCTCGCTGTGCCTACGCAGACAGAGGCTACAAAAAAACTATACCAGCAGTATCGTAGCGTTTTTAAAGTATTTTAACTATATTATAGAGTTGCGTATTTGCTGCTGGATTTTTCTTTGATTAATTGCTTGATTGCATTGATTTGTGCGTTAGTGGCTTGTGAGCCAGCAGTAATAAGTGCGCGGCGCTGACTGGTATCTACTGAGCTGATGTGACTGACATTTGGGGTGATGACGATATCAGCGCGGTCACGTTCATGACGCATCGATGAGACGCGATTGGTGCTTGGTTGTGCAGTGGCTTTAGACATGACGTTGCCGTTAGATATGAGGTTATTCTCTAGAAATCCCCAAAAGCTGGTTAATGAATTGATCGTCAGTGGTTTATTGTTCGTGGTTGTATTACTCGTAGCGGTGACATCGACAGCGATGATAATATCGGCCCCTAAATCGCGTGCAGCATCGACAGGTACTAAGCTCACCACACCACCATCGATATATTTTTTGCCGACTTTTTCTGGAATACGCGGGGCGATAAAGATATTGGGCACACTACAGGATGCTTGTACCGCAAGTCCTGCATCGCCAGAGGTAAAGACGGTCTTTTTAAGCGTGTGCTTTTCGGCAGCAACGGCGGCAAAACGCATGGGGAATGAGTCTATTGCGCGCCCATCAACGTGAGCATTAATAAAGTTTTTGAGCTTAATGCCTTCTATGAAGCCTTGGTTGGATAAGGTAAAGTCCGTCAACTCGCTATCTGTTGTGGTCAGTGCCAAGCGTTCGAGCTGATTGGCATTATAACCACTGGCATATAAACTGCCCACCAAACTGCCTACACTAGTACCCACCACCAGCGTTGGGGTGATACCATTTTCTTCTAACGCCTTAATCACAGCCACATGAGCAAAGCCTTTGGCACCGCCACCGCCCAGCACCAAGGCGACACTAGGCGACGCTATTTCAGGTGTATCTGCTGTTGGAGTCGTTGGGGTTAAAATACTACAAGCGCTGATAGATAGCGCTAACGTAGTGAGTATACTGATACGCGTAAGCCCTAAATGAAGAAAACGTTGATAATGGGTAGCAGAATGGGTAGCAGAAGTAGGCATAAAAAAGACCTTGTATAATTGCTATAATTTAGCAAAGAAGACAGCAGTTATTGCTATGATATAAATGACTTATTCGTCTTGGAAGCGTTGCGAAGCAGTATTACTAATTCGTTAAGTATAAGTCATTAAGCATAAGCAATTAGATTGTCAGTTATAATCATACTGGCTTAGCAATATTACTTAGCATTTTATAAAACAGCTAGGTCCAAAAACTTACATTAACAAACATCGTTAGGATCCTTGATGCCAATATCGGTGAACCACTCTTTAGCCAATTCATCAGCCCATTCTAGGTCTGAGTTGCCAGCCTCAGCGTTAGATATGCCAGTGACAGCGCTGGCAGGTGTCGGCATAAAAGTAGCAGAGCAATTGGCACAATTAAATATCAAACGGATATTTGATTTGCTGCTGCATCTGCCACGCGATTATGAAGACCGCAGCCGACTGGTCTCAATAGCCAATGTGGAGCATGGTCAAGCTGCACTGATTACTGGTCGCGTGGTGCACGTTGATACCAAACGCAGTGGCATGACTGTGATTGTGGATGATGATACTGGTACGATATCGCTACGGTTTTTTAAGGTGTATCGTGGTCTGACACAAACCATGAGTCTGGGGACCCAGCTGCAATTGTTTGGCGAAGTCAAAGTTAGCCGCTATGGTAAGCAGATACATCATCCTGAATATCAAATTATTAATAGTAATGAAGCCATCGTAAATACTGGTTTGCAGCCTATTTATCCTAGCGTCAAAGGCTTACATCAAAATAAACTGCGTACGCTCATCAAGCTTGCCTTGCAAACGGTTCGCAGTCAGGGCTTACCGATGACTTTGTTTACACCTGAGGATTTTTCGGTGGTGGCGGATTTGCCATTGGTGCCGTTTCAGGCAGCTAAATTATCGATAACAACTACCGGTTATTCAGAAGATATCTTTTCTACCTTGGCACGTAGTGTGCCTGACAATAGTTTGAGTGATAGCAGTTTTGGTGATAGCAATAATAATAGCGTCAATAGAACCAGTCCCACTATCTATGATGCCAACAATAATATCAATACCACCGCTGCGAGCACAGCCAATAATAATGTCTATAATTTGACCATCTTTGAAGCCTTGGTATTACTGCATACGCCGCCTACTTATACCGACGCTGGTCGGCAATATCAATTACTTACTCAACTAGGTGCGCGTACCCATGCTGCCTGTCAGCGCCTTATTATCGAAGAGTTGACTGCGCACCAGCTGAGCTTATTATATCGTCGTCAGCAACTGCATCAGCACAAAGCCCCTAAATGTGCCACGCAAAGTCCATTAACGGATGAATTGTTTGCGGCATTACCGTTTGATTTAACAGGGGCGCAGCAGCGAGTGATGAAAGATATCACTGCTGATATGGCGACTTCAATACCGATGTTGCGATTGGTACAAGGCGATGTAGGCGCTGGCAAAACCTTAGTCGCGGCAGGTGCGGCTGGCTATGCCCTCGATAGTGGCTGGCAAGTGGCGGTCATGGCGCCGACAGAAATCCTAGCAGAGCAGCATTTAGTGAATTTTAAACAGTGGTTTGAGCCGTTAGGAGTTGGGGTTGGCTGGCTGGCGGGTAAGCAAACGGCAAAACAGCGCCGCGAAGCGTTAGAAGCAGTCAGCGAGAATAGTGTCCAAATTGTCGTTGGTACTCATGCGTTGTTTCAAGAGCAAGTGCAGTTTGCCAAACTAGGCTTGGTAATCATCGATGAGCAGCATCGGTTTGGCGTCGAGCAACGTATGGCGTTGACCAATAAAGGCGTGGCTAATAGCACCCCGCATCAGCTGATTATGACGGCAACCCCGATTCCACGCACGCTGGCGATGAGTGTTTACGGCGATATGGATACTTCAATCATCGATGAATTACCACCGGGGCGTACACCAATTACCACGGTAACCATAGACCGTAACCGCCGCGATGAGGTGATTGAACGTATTGCCATTAATTGTGCAGCGGGTAGGCAAGCGTATTGGGTCTGCTCGCTGGTAGAGGAATCTAGCGTGCTAGATGCTCAAGCTGCCGAAGCCACTTATGAAGATTTAAATGCGCGCTTAGATATTCGTATCGGACTGGTGCATGGCAAAATGAAATCTGCTGAAAAGCAAGCCATTATGCAAGCATTTAAAGCAGGTCAGCTTGATTTGCTGATTGCCACAACGGTGATTGAAGTCGGTGTCGATGTGCCAAATGCCTCGCTGATGGTCATCGAAAATGCGGAGCGATTGGGTCTGTCGCAATTACACCAATTACGCGGGCGCGTCGGACGTGGCTCGACCAAAAGCTACTGTGTGCTGCTATATCAAAAGCCATTATCAGAGACAGGTACTGAGCGCTTAAATGTATTGCGCGATAGCACAGACGGCTTTGTCATTGCCCAAAAAGACTTGGAGCTGCGCGGCCCTGGTGAGTTGTTGGGTAAACGCCAAACGGGTAATATCGGCTATTACTTAGCCGACCTCATCCGTGATGAGCAGCTATTTGCCATTGCGCAGCGTTTGGCAAAGCATCTCATTGCTGACCCCGCACGCAAAGCCGATGTCAGCCAGCTTATTCACCGCTGGATGCCAGAAGCCAGTCGTTATACTAATGCTTAACGCTAGCCATTTTTTATCTTCTTCACTCTTATCTTTCTCATGCTTACCTTTATAACCGTAGCTCGTGGCTGCTAACCTGCCATCGTATCGATTTTATTTAGAACTGCTTATATCTACCTACTTAAAATTTAACGACATTAGTTTGTAAATAATATACTGTTTTGGTTCGACCAAGTATTTAGCTTTCTAAATCCACATTCTTAACTTCTACGTTATTAATTACTGATATTTAAAGGTTTGTTGATGTAAAAAACCTTTAATAAGCGCTGAAAAAACTTATCCTATCTTAAGTCAAAGTAATGTTGTTAAGATTCTTTCTTTGTATTCTTGTCGATGAATATCTACTTATCAGTTCAGTATTCTATATTGATATGAAGATATTAATGTGGCAGTTTATGGCACTGACCGCAGTCTGGCGGCTCATTGTTTACTCATACTTTACTTTTTACCGCGTTTTTGCAAAAACCATACGCTTTCAAAAATTAAGCTATTGAGTGAATTAACGAATTCTGACAGGACGTTGGAAACTCGACTGGCTTAATAGTGCTAGCCCGTGTCTTATCCGTTTATCTGTTCGAGGTTTCATACAAGGATGTTTCATGAAAAAGATATTCACCTTCACCTGTGCCATTTCGGTACCATTGTTATTTAGTCAATCTGCTGTTGCTGAATTCGATTACTTTAAAACCGATGGCAGCTTCAAACGCTTTTCAGTTTCTGCTGGTTGGTTGCACGCTTCACCGCAAGGCAAAGCCAATCCGATGCAAACCACGACCGCTGCTAAAAATGGAGTGGTTGCTGACAATGGTAGTGTAAAAGTTGAAACGGTAAGAGAGGTTTTAGTTAAAGATCAAGATCGTTTCGGACTAATAGATGGCACCTTAGGCGCTTTAGGGGCTGAAACGGATTTGTCCAAAGTTCCGGTATTGGGTGATGTTTCTGGTACGACTGAAATTAACGGCTTAGAAAGTTGGACCAGTGCTGGCACAGGTCTGGAGGCTGATGATGTCGATACTTTTGGCTTCTTATTTAACTATTATCTCAGTGATAATTGGTCAATTGAGGTCAAAGCTGGCATACCCCCTAAAGTGGATATTTTAGGTCAAGGCCAAGTGTTTGCACCGCTAACGGGTAAGGTCAGCCCGAGTGGTGCAGCAGGACCCCTGTTAGGTGATTTTGATATTTCAAAGGATATCCCTATTACCGATTTGACCCAAGGCGATGGTGTGTCATCGAGTGCTCGCGCATGGCTACCGGCAGCTGGGGTGCAATATCAATTTGGTAAATCTGGGGTCAATAAGTTTCGCCCTTATGTCGGTGCTGGGGTTATGTATGCCTATTTTAACGACATTGAGCTAAATAATGGCATTCGTGAAGATTTAGAAATGGCTGGACATCAAATTCAGAATATCAAAGATGACAAAGCGGGCGCTGCGCTAGAAAATGTGAAATCCAATCAGGAGATGAGCGTGGATGTTGAGGCAGACAGCGCCTTTGCGCCTATCGTTACGCTGGGCGCCACTTATGACTTTAATGACAGATGGTTTGGGGTGGGTTCTGTGTCCTATGCAAAACTGGACAGTGATACGACTATTACAGTCGAAAATGATATGGGTGAAGAATTGATTCAAGCGAAGACTAACCTAGATATCGACCCCTATATTACTTTCCTTGGCGTAGGCTATCGTTTCTAATGTAGCGTTCATAAATGATTGAAGAAATGGGCTTAAATATAAGAGCCTTTCCTAAAAAGTGTGTAACTGCTTATAATCCACTAACAGGAGAATAAGCAATGACTAACCAATCTGACATCAAGAAACTGGCTGAGCAAATGGCCAGCAGCATGAAAAGCTTCG
>NZ_RRYX01000111.1:0-9420 GCF_014861375.1 Psychrobacter sp. FME5
CGAAGCTTTTCATGCTGCTGGCCATTTGCTCAGCCAGTTTCTTGATGTCAGATTGGTTAGTCATTGCTTATTCTCCTGTTAGTGGATTATAAGCAGTTACACACTTTTTAGGAAAGGCTCCAGTTTTTCGTAGCGAGTCGCCATACTACAAATTGTTTTAGCCTTGCAAACGTGTTTTCAACCAAGTGTCGTATAGTTACTACACTACAAAAGAGTTATGATTTGGATGTATATCATAACTCTTTTGTAGGTTGGTATCGAAGAACGAAACCCAACAAGTTATTGGTTCAGATTATTAACTCTAAATTGTTGGGTGTCGCAAACTTCACCCAACCTACGCACTTTTTACTATTGTTAAATCAATAGACAATGTCCACTGTTATCCATACTTTGTCTGCTTGACAATCATAAAGATATGGATTTTTCCATTCCGTACTAGACCCCATATCGTTGTCCATAAGATCAGAGTAATCAATTGAGAACCCACCTAGGGTTACTGTATCTCCTATTCCAAAACTGACTTGGTTTTCCTCATCATACAAAGCTGATATATCCTCGTTAAAAGACAAGCTCTCGGTTTGAATCAAAATTAAATAGTCATCAATATAAAGGCACTTTCCCTTTTTATTAATTAAGCCTTTCATTGTATCGAAATCACTTTCAACGTAATCATCTTGTTCCGTAATCGGCGCCATCTTAACGTTATCTCCTGCTTCTTCATCGTCACTCATTATTTTAGAATCCATGTCTACTTCGAGGCTACTATTTGGTGTGTCGTTTGAATTATTATGTGCCTCTGGTTGACAAGCTATTAATAAAAAGCTTGCTAGGATAAAAATATATTTACGCATGCTTTAATCTCAAAATACAATATTTATTCAGATCTTCAGATAGTTCATAAGTAGATAATAGCAAGAACACGATGTTACCGCTAGCCCAGACTGGCAGATACAAGTGGAAGGCGGGAGTAGCTCCACTACTTCTCAAAAACCCAAGCCACAAACACAAAAAAGGTGAGCTTTGAGCCCACCTTTTCATTTTAAAAAACAGCTATCTAAAACTACAAGCAATTGCTAGAGGTTTGAGTAGCGAGGAAAACATGCGCAAGCACTACATGTCGTAGGCTCAGCAAGTTTGACAAAGCTAATCAAGCATCTAGGTTTGCGACTAGCGCAACCAAGCTCGTGCATTACGGAACATACGCATCCACGCACCATCCTCATCCCACTCTTCTGGTTTCCAGCTGTGGTTATAGGCTTTTAGGTTACGCTCAGGATGTGGCATCATAATCGTCACACGACCATCAGTGCTACACAGTCCAGTGACACCACCGACCGAACCATTTGGATTGAGCGGATACGTCTCGGTTGGATGACCTTGGCTATCCACATAACGCATGGCGAGTTGACCGTGTTTTTCCATACCGTCGATTTCAGTCGCATTAAGCGTGGCATAGCCTTCACCGTGAGCAACAGCGATTGGTAAGATGCTGTCTTGCATACCTTTAAACAAGATAGACTTGGTACGCTCGACTTTGATGTTGACCGTACGCGCTTCAAAGCGAGCTGACTTATTGGCGATAAAGCGTGGGAAGTTTTCCGCGCCTGGGATGAGGTCTTTTAACTGCGCCATCATCTGACAGCCGTTACAGACGCCTAAGCTAAAGGTATCAGGGCGAGCGAAGAAGCGTACAAACTGCATGCGTAATTCGTCATGGAACAAGATAGAGTTCGCCCAGCCAGAGCCTGCGCCCAGTACGTCACCGTAGCTAAAGCCACCACAAGCGACCAGACCATCGAAGTCGCGTAGATTGATACGACCGCTAAGCAAATCGCTCATATGGACGTCGACCGCTTCAAAGCCTGCTTGAGTAAAGCCTGCTGCCATCTCTGTCTGACCGTTGACGCCTTGCTCACGCAGGATGGCGACTCTTGGTTTGCTGTTATCAGAATCAGCACGGCTTTTTAGATATGGTTCTTCGACTTTTTGGTTAAGATCAAAGTTTGGCGCAGCGATAAGCCCTTGATGGTTGACGTCGCTAATCAGGTCATACTCTTGCTGTACGCACGCTGGATTGTCACGACGGCGGGCGATTTGATAGCTGACCTGACTCCATTCTTGCTGCAACTCGCTACGGCTAAATCGTAAGGTGCTGTTAATACCATCGACACCCATATGCAGAGGCGTTTGGATGATTAAGCTATCTTCCTCAGTGCTTTGACCGACGAGGCTGAGCATATCGCTAACGTTAAACTCTTCTGCCATTTGCATTAAAGCGGCGACGTTTTCTGGCAACACTTGAATGACCGCGCCCAATTCTTCACTGAATAATTGACCGAGTAAGTTCTTATCATTCAATGACAGCTTGATACCTTGGCGGCTAGTGAATTGCATCTCAGCGATAGTAGCTAATAAACCACCATCACCGATATCGTGATAAGCGCTGATAACGCCTTGCGCATTGCCCGCTTGGATAAAGTTAAAGAAGTCGACCAAATCACTTGGCTGATCAAGGTCTGGACACTCGTTACCCAGTTGGCTTGCTGTTTGCGCAAGGATTGAACCGCCGAGGCGCAGTTTGCCTTTGGATAAGTCAATACGATAGAACGCGCTATCACCATTAATGAGTTCAGGCGTTAGCGTTTTTGCCACGTCAACGACAGGCGCAAAAGCGGTAATCACGAGACTCATTGGCGAAACCACTGATTTGTCTTGGTTATCGTTCCCGTCAGTCCAGTTGGCACGCATCGATAGCGAGTCTTTACCGACTGGAATGGCGATACCTAATGCTGGGCATAGCTCTTCGCCGATAGCATGTACGGCGTCGAACAATGCAGCGTCCTCATTATCATCGCCACACGCTGCCATCCAGTTTGCTGACATAGTGATATCAGAAAGCTGGCTAATACGCGCACCAGCGATGTTAGTGATTGCTTCACCAACCGCCAAACGCGCAGAGGCTTTTGGGCTAATAAGCGCAACAGGCGTACGCTCGCCGACGCTCATCGCTTCACCGCTCATCGGCTGACCATCTAGCGCGATTAATCCTGAAGCAGTTACCGCGCAATCAGCGACAGGAACTTGATAGCGACCAACATATTGATCACGCACCACCATACCCGTGATAGAACGGTCACCAATGCTAATCAAGAATGATTTACTAGCAACGGTTGGATGACGTAAGACATCTTTGATAGAGTCAGCTAACTCAAAGTCATTGAGCTCTAGCGGAGGTAGCTCATTCTCTTGACGATTAAAACTACGTTGCATCTGCGGCGTACCACCGAGCAAGACTTGCATTGGCATATTAACTGGCTGATCAGAGAGTAAGTCATCATTAACAACGAGCTGACGTACTTCCGTAGCTTCGCCTAAGATGGCATACGGGCAGCGCTCACGGGCACAAATCGCATCGAACTGGTCTTTGCTTTCAGGGCGAATCGCTAGCACATAACGCTCTTGCGCCTCATTTGACCAAATTGCCATTGGCGACATACCAGCTTCTAACGACGGGATTTTACGTAGATTTAGTATGGCGCCCATTTCATGGTCATTGACCAATTCTGGCATCGCATTCGATAGACCGCCTGCACCGACGTCATGGAGAGAAACAATTGGGTTGCCATCTTTACCATTATTACTCGCATCGACATCATTACCAGCTAATGCCCAGCAGCGATCCATCACTTCTTGACAGCGACGCTCCATCTCAGCGTTATCACGCTGAACTGAGGCAAAGTCTAAGCCTTCATCGAGTGAACCACTATCGACCGATGATGCCGCGCCACCACCCAAGCCAATTTGCATCGCAGGGCCACCCAAGACGATTAATAGATCACCTTGCTGAATAGAATTTTTTTCAATGAGGTTGCGTTTGATATTGCCGTAACCACCGGCAAGCATGATTGGCTTATGATAGCCGCGCATTTGGCTGCCGTCTTTTGCCGCTGACGTATCTAACTGGAAGCTACGGAAATAACCGCATAAATTTGGACGACCAAATTCGTTTGAGAAGTTGGCACTACCTAGTGGCGCTTCCGTCATAATCTCAAGGCTGGTTGCCATACGATCAGGCGTACCATAATCTTGCGTACTTAATTGACCTGATTGCTCCCATTTTTCAGCAAGCTCTGGAATATGCAAGTGCGATACGTGAAAACCCGTTAGACCGGCTTTTGGCTTACCACCGCGACCTGTTGCCCCTTCATCACGAATCTCACCGCCCGCGCCCGTCGCTGCACCCGCATAAGGGGCAATCGCGGTTGGATGGTTATGAGTTTCAACTTTCATTAAAATGTCGATTTCTTCTTGATGGAAATCGTAAGGATGCGCAGAATTGGCATCCATCGCGTCAGTAGGAACTGGGTAGAAGCGCATGCCATTCGAGCCAGCCATCACCGCAGCGTTGTCTTTATAAGCAGACAAAATACCTTGTGGATTGGCTTTATAAGTATTTTTAATCATTTGGAACAGTGATTTAGGTTGTACTGCGCCATCTACTGTCCACTCAGCATTGAAGATTTTATGACGGCAATGCTCTGAGTTCGCCTGTGCGAACATCATTAGCTCAACGTCGGTTGGATTGCGACCTAATTCATTGACGTAGGCATTCATTAAATAATCAATATCTTCGCTCGATAACGCAAAGCCAAATTCTGTATTGGCAGCTTCTAACGCAGACTGCCCTTCGCCGATGACATCAATATGATTAAGCGATGCTGGCTGCTGATCGTCGAACAGTTTATTCACGTCGCTTAAGTCATAAACCAAGCTTTGGGTCATACGGTCAAACAATAATTGCTCAGCGTCTACTGGCAGTTTTTCGCTCAGCTGACTTTTACTAACGTCGCCCTCTGCTTTTCCATCAACGGTTAGCGTATAAACAATCACCCGCTCAACACGATTGATCGCAATTTCGCAGTTATTAAAAATATCGGTCGCTTTACTTGCCCAAGGCGATATTGTGCCAAAACGTGGGCCTACGATTACTTGTATTTGATTGTCTTGCGAAGTGGCAAGGTCAATACCTTCATTAATCCCAAACAAATCCAGCGCTTTTTTATGCTCAGTACCGCTTAGTTCACGCGATAGCACATAAACTTGCTGACTATTGATTTGGCTGACGTTTAGCGCGGTTTTTTGCTGAAACTGACTGATGAGTTGTTGCGTCTGAAAATCGGTAAGAAACGGTTGTCCGGCGATGGTCATCATAAAGGCATAATCCGTAAGATCAAGGCATCTCTGCCATGCTAAGTAAATGGTCCGCGTATTATAACAAGAAGCCCTGTAATAAGCAGTTCTAAACCAAGATAAATTACTGTTACCTACACTCAAACTGCCATAAAACGATTATCATAAAAAAATGGTTATTACTTTTACGACACGAAGATTGCTTGGCAGAAACTTTCCGATATTGGCGTCACAATTTTTACTTAAAAGGAGCACTCCTTACAAACCGTCACATCGCATTACTGGCAACCTATATAAATAGTCTACCGGTCATCGGTATTCTAGATAACAGTTATTAACGAGCCAAGTGTTTACTCATTTGAGCCAAAGATTCAATAAGTTAAAGCAATCAAAATTAAAAATAATCAAAATATAGCCGATCCACTATAAAAAAATACAGTGCTACTGGGATAAATTTTGCGTAGCCTCTGTCTGCGCAGGCACAGCAAGCAAGAAAAATTTGTCCCAGTAACACGTGATAATATTTGTACTTATTTTATTTAGGACTGACTATATAATTAGCAAAAAACCCAATTACTATAATGAAAAAAGGATAATCACTATGAGTAGACAGGACCATATCGATAAAGTTCAGGAGTTGGTAAAAGACGTTAAATTTGCCATGATGACCACCCGTACCCACGAAGACCATCTGCATGCTTGCCCAATGACCACTAGCGAAACCAGTATTGGCGCCAAAGAGATTTGGTTTATCGGTGATAAAACCACAGAAACCGTCAAAGATATCGAAAAAAACCCGCAGGTGAATTTGGCTTATGTCAGTCAAGACTCAAAAGATTATGTGTCTATTAACGGCAAGGCTGAATTGGTCGACGATCAAGAGAAGCTCGATGAGCTATGGTCGCCAGTCTATAATGCCTTTTATGAGCAAGGTAAAGAAGATCCAAATGTGCAGTTGATTAAAGTCGTACCGAATGGTGCCGAATACTGGCTCAGCGGTAGCTCAGTGGTAAATATGTTTAAGATGACCACTGCTGCGGTGATGGATGGCAAAAAAGCGGCAAACTTAGGTGAAAATAACTCTGTAACGCTATAAGTTATTTTAAGCTAAACATTAAAAAAGCATAAGCTATAAGATCACAAACGAAAACGCCAGTGGCTGATGCGACTGGCGTTTTTTATTGACTGAGTTTTAATCTTAAAAAGCTGTCATTAACCGCTTTGTTTTAAATAAGGCCAAGCAGCTCTTAGATAAATCATCATTGACCATAGCGTTAAAATTACCGCTGCAACCATGAGTACATAGCCAATCATCTCTAACGATTCCCAGTTTAATAGTAGCACGGTAATCGCTACCATCTGAAACGTGGTTTTAAGCTTGCCCACATAAGAGACCGCGACACTGGTGCTTTTGCCCAATTCAGCCATCCATTCACGCAGTGCTGATACGGCAATTTCACGTGAAATAATCACAATGGCGGCAATCGCCATGATGATATTAGGATGCCATTGCACCAATATAATCAGCGCTGCGGCGACCATCAATTTGTCAGCGACGGGGTCCAAGAAGCGCCCAAAGGCTGATACCACATTAAGCTTACGAGCAAAATAGCCATCGAGCCAATCGGTAATGGCGGCAAGGATAAACACGCCCGTCAATAATAAATGGCGTAATAAGCTGTCGCTAAACTCACTCATACCGACCCGCGCAATCACGTTATCTGAGATGGCAGGCATACCAATCCCCATGGCAGGTGGCCAATAGGCAATCGCTACAAATAGCGGAATCATCAAGATACGCGCAATAGTCAGATTGTTGGGCAAGTTAAAAATACTCTTGTCACTTTGCGTACTTGATGGCTCCTGCGTATGCAAATGCGTACTCTCAGTCATGGCAAACCCAGTTTAATATAGTCACAATAATGGCAGATAGCTTAGCATTTTTCAGGCAAGCCGTCATGCCATCTCTTTGGTTATCCAGTTATCTCTATTTATTTCAAATTATAGTCGTGTGAAGCCAAAGACAAACCCAACGTCACCCTACCCCTTCTTTAAACGTAATGTCATGTAACCAAAACAGCTAAAGACTCACTGATTGGGTTATGATAACAACTTAAATAAAACAGTTGTACACTTAAATATGTAAGTAAATATATATCGCTATTGAATTGGCCATGACCACCCTAATCTCAATAACTAGCCCTATAAAATAATGATAAATAAAAACTTATAATAACAACAAATCACCACCGCTGCCTTTGTAGATTATCTACATAATCAGTTTTCCTCAGCCCACAGCTCCTCCTCTGTGGGCTCTTTTTTTGCCTAAAAACTATTGATTTATATGGCTTTGATTTTTCTATATATTGGATTGACTACCAATTTGACCACCATCTGCTCAAAACTTTGATAGGTTAACCACCAATAAAATGAACATGCCTACACGCTTGCTATACGATGGACACCCTCACCTGTACCAATAGCCGTCATAGTTGCGTTGAGTCTTTAATAGCTCGATGTTATAGCGGTATGTCTTACCCCTATATCGATAGCCATTGCTACGCTTAATCGTATTTGAGATGTCACCATGCGCGTTTGAAACGCCTCTCCATTGATATTTGACTGCCTAATCTTTCTTTATTTTAAACGGCTCTGAGAATTGTAGGATTAAAAAACCAACCGCAGACAATATAATGGCAATCTCATAACGACCGTACGCCACCGAAATACCAATAGCGCCCGTATTCCATAAGCTTGCAGCTGTTGCAGTACCTTTTGAGCCTTCCTCATTTTTGAAAATCGCCCCACCACCGATAAACCCCATACCCGTAATAATCGCATACATAATTCTCGCCTCACCAGCCGAATCATAAATATCCCGACCAACCAACATAAAAGCACAGGAAGCAATGGTGACCAAAGGAAATGTCCTAAGCCCTGCGCCATTGTCTTTCATTTCGCGGTTCAGAGCGATTGGCAATGACAATATAAAAGCGATGCCCAACTGAAAAAAATGATAGCCCAATAGCTCTAAATCTATGTCAAATCCAAACATCATTTATTGCCTTTTTATTTTGGAAAAATACGCTTATCTTGCTTTATTAAGCACCTCAATGGTCTGTTTTGCCATTTGATAGCAGCTTTCGATATTGCCCTGTGCACACCAGTCACCACTGACAATCCATTGGCGCTGCTTATCTACTAATATGCCTGATTTTTGGTTGTTAGTGCTGTTGTTGTCTTTATTTTTGTGCTCAACCAGTGTTGCCGCATAACGCCAGCGATGACAGTCTATTTGACTGGGCGCACCGTCAGCACTCCAGTTGAGAGCCTGCTGTGCTGCTTGCAACAGTTGTGCTTGGACTGACTCGATATCATCATCGACATGCGCCTCCGACCAGTCATTGCGCGCATGGATAGTGACACTGGGTAGTAGCTCAGCATGGGCAGGTTTTTGATGCTCAATAAATATTCTATCGAGAATAGACTCATTCAAATAAGCAACATCCCACTGCGATATTGATGGGTTGCTTAAGTGGTTTAATGTCTCTGGTAGTTGAGTAATATCATCCCAGCCTAACATCAAGGTATAGCATGC
Source organism: Psychrobacter sp. FME5 (assembly GCF_014861375.1). Taxonomy (NCBI): domain Bacteria; kingdom Pseudomonadati; phylum Pseudomonadota; class Gammaproteobacteria; order Moraxellales; family Moraxellaceae; genus Psychrobacter; species Psychrobacter sp. FME5. Next base: position 8,789 of record NZ_RRYX01000111.1, read on the forward strand.
TAGCATCTGTGCTTCGGTAATCTTGGTTTGCTCACCAAAGCCGCTATCTGCCATTAGCTCTATAGCTTGTCCATTTGGCGCGGTACAAATCACCCAATCAAAGCAACCTAGACTGGCGCCATCTTCATCAAACAGCTCGGTTTTTTTATCGACGTTATCTGCCAAATGATGGTTATACTCTGCCAATGGGGCAACACGAGTTTTAAATTTTGGTGGTGTATCAGAAAGTATGCTGAGGAGATAAAAGGAGGGTGACAGCCAAAGCAAGATGATATATTTGAGGTTATGAAGACACAAATAGATATCAGTTGCCCCGACTGTCACAGTCCCAGTTTAAAGAAAAACGGCATAAAAAGCTATGGCAAGCAGAACTACCAATGCAAGGACTGCAAACGACAATTTATTGGTGACCATGCCTTAACCTATCACGGCTGTCATTCTAAAATAGAAGACATCATACGGCTAATGACGGTTAGAGGTTGCGGCGTTAGAGACATAGCTATTATAGCCTCAGTCAGTATCGGTAAAGTATTGAGCACCATAGGCTCATCCATTTATAAGATCGCGCCTAAGAAGAGCTACTATGAACGCTTAGAGGTTGATGAGTTCTGGACTTACGTGTATCGCAAGAA
>NZ_RRYX01000112.1:0-9345 GCF_014861375.1 Psychrobacter sp. FME5
TGTTCTTTGAGTATCCGAAAGATATCAGAAAAGCCATCTATACCACCAATGCTATTGAGTCTTTAAACAGCGTGATTCGGACAGCGGTGAATAAGCGTAAGGTGTTCCCGTCTGATCAGGCAGCGTTTAAAGTGGTATATCTAGCAACACAGCAGGCATCCAAAAAGTGGTCGATGCCTATCCGTAACTGGACGTCTGCTCTTAATCGCTTTATGATTATGTTTGATGAACGTATCAGCAGGCATTTAATCTAAACGGCAGTTACACAGAATTCGGGATGGGCTCAAATATAAACGCACACTTTTAAAGGTGTGCGTTTATATTTTCTAATTCAGATACCATAAATGATATTTGCAGCTAACCCAATTTACTCACCTTCTGTTTTTGCTATTTAATGACTATACAACACCTAATAACACTTATTTTTAGAATTTTTTGCAATGTGATATCAATTACAACCACTAAACTTACCAACAGAAAACACGATATATAACAATAAAATGATGGCTTAATATGTGCTATCCTCACTAAATTTATAGACTATTGTAATTATAAACAATGTTTTAGAGGCAATTGCTGCTTTCTTCAGTGAGCAAAATTTATAATCAAGCAAGCTCGCATTTACACCCATTGCGACTGGCTATTTATCGTTACTTGTCACTGTCATTTTTTTAGCATCAGTATCTTACTTATATCTATTTTATTATTACCCATACTTATATGGTCATTACTATCCGTATTTATAGAGAGCTATCATGAGCGATGTTGAAGAAACCAACCCGAAGCCATCTGCTGAATCTGAGCTACCACCATATCGCCAATCCAATACGCCAGCGAATAAACCCGCGTCAAAGTTTCCGCTGTGGCTGCTACCAGTATTGGCAATTGTGCTGGTTATCGGTGTTTTGGTTGGAAAATATTGGGGCGGTAATAAAGCCGCGAATAATGAGTTCCCAGCTTCTACCGCTGCACAAAGTGATGGTACGGATGCCAATAATGCCAATGATCAACAAGCCGTACTATCGGTCGAAACTGTGATGCCAAACCAAGAAAATATTGGCAATACGCTCAGTGCAGACGGTACGATTAGTGCCAAAGACATCGCCAACGTCAGCGCTAAAGTCAATAACGTGGCGATTGAGCGCATATTAGTGGAAGAAGGTCAGCGCGTTAAAGCCGGCCAAGTATTGGCAGTATTTGATACCGATGCGATGGAGCAGCAGGTTTTGCAGGCAGAAGCGGATGTTGCAGAAGCGGAAGCCACGCTTGCCAATGCTACTGCCGATGCCGCCCGTGTATTGCCACTTATCGATATTGATGCCATTAGTAAGCAAGAAGCCGACCGTTATCGTACCTCTAAATTGCAAGCGCAAGCTTCATTACAAGCGTCTAAAGCGCGGCTGAGCACGCAGCGCTTGAGTGTTAATAATGCCAAAGTGGTCGCACCCGTCAGCGGTGTCATCAGTGAAAAAATGGCCGAAGTAGGTATGGTTGCTGGTGGAGAGCCGTTATTTACCATTATCAAAGGTGGTATTTTAGAGTGGCGCGCGGATATCGATCCTAAACTCATTGGTGAGGTGAATGTCGGTACGGAAGTGCGTGTGGGTTTACCGGGAGGCGACTCTGTGATGGGGCAGGTCAGCCGCATTGCTCCAACTGCAGATGACAACCGCCAAATTACGATCTACGCCAGCCTTGCTGCTAACTCAAAAGTTCGGGCAGGCATGTATCAAACGGGTGAGTTTTTATTGGGTAGTACCAATGCCCAAACTATACCCAATAGCGCTATCGTTAGCAATGATGGCTATGATTATGTGATGTTAGTCACCAATATCAGTACCAAAAACGGACAAGACATAGGGCGTATCAAACAACAACGCGTGACCTTGGGTGAGCGCTTTGGCGATAGTGTGGCGGTGACAGAGCCCCTGCCAGCTGAGAGTCGACTTGTAAAGCAAGGCGGTAGTTTTTTAAACGATGGGGACTTGGTGCGTATCGTTGATGGTCTGAATAAAAAGAACAATCAGGCCAATAGTATTGCAAATAAAGACATGGCTAGTAACCAAATAGTTAATAAAGAAGCAACTGGTAAAGAAGCCAATGCCGCTGCCACGCAGGCGCGCTCATGAATTTAAATGTCTCATCTTATTCGATTAAAAATCCTTTAGTCGCCATATTGCTGTTTGTGCTCCTGACCTTGGGTGGCATTTATGGCTTTATGAAAATGAAGGTACAGCAGTTTCCTGATATCGACCTACCAGCCGTGGTGGTCACGGTCACTTTACCGGGCGCTGCTCCCTCACAGCTTGAAAATGATATTGCAAAAAAGATAGAAAATAAGCTCACCAGTATTGAGGGCGTCAAGCATATTCGCTCAACGCTGCAGACTGGGGCGGCGACTATGGTCACCGAGTTTGTCTTAGAAAAAGACATCCAAGAAGCAGTCGACGATGTTCGTTCGGCCGTGGGTGAGGTGCGTGGTGATTTGCCCGCTGCGGCCAATGACCCGATCATTACCAAAGTTTCAACCGCAGGATTTCCCGTCGTTACCTACTCTGTCGCGGCTGAAAATATGAATGTGGAGGACTTATCTTGGTTCGTTGACGATACCGTCACCAAGCGTTTGTCTGACATTCCAGGCGTCAGTACGGTCGGCCGTATCGGCGGTCTACAGCGCGAGATTACCGTGGCGGCTGACCCTATCGCTCTGAGTGGCTTAAAATTTTCTATTGCCCAGTTATCAGAGCAAATCACAGGCATCCAGCAAGACAGCTCGGGCGGTGAGGCGGAAGTGGGTAAAACGACTCAGACCATCCGTGTCCTTGGTGCTGTTGAGCGCGCCAGTGAGCTGAATGATTTGCAAGTCGCCGTTCCTACCGGTGGCACGCAAGCGCTTGGGCGAATGGCGCAAATCACTGATGGCGCTGCTGACCCAAGCTCGATTGCTAAGCTTGATGGGCAGACAGTGGTGGCATTTAATATTACCCGCTCGCGTGGTGCCAGTGAAGTCGAAGTGATGAAGCTGGTTGATGCTGAGCTTGCCAAGCTGACAGCAGATGTGGGCAATATCAATATCGAAAAAGTCTATGATCGAGCCACACCAATCGCTGAAGATTATCAGTCTTCATTACGCATGCTCATTGAAGGTGGTATTTTAGCCGTTATAGTGGTTTTTCTCTTCTTGCGCAATATACGCGCGACTTTTGTGGCTGCGGTGGCACTGCCACTATCGGTTATTCCTACATTTTTGGGCATGTATTTATTTGGCTTTAGCCTCAATATTATTTCCTTATTAGCACTGTCATTGGTCATTGGGGTTTTAGTTGATGATGCTATCGTCGAGGTTGAGAACATCATTCGCCATCTGCGTATGGGTAAGACGCCTTATGAGGCGGCGATGGAAGCGGCTGACGAGATTGGCTTGGCAGTAGTTGCCACGACCTTTACCTTGATTGCTGTATTTTTACCCACGGCCTTTATGGGCGGTATCGTTGGGCAGTTCTTCCGCCAGTTTGGCTGGACGGCTGCTTTGTCAATTTTTGCGTCGTTAATGGTGGCGCGTCTTATCACGCCGATGATGGCAGCTTATATACTACGACCAGAAAAAAAGCATGTCGAAAAACAAAGTGCATTGATGGACTGGTATCTTAAGGTGGTCTCGTGGACGTTGCATTATCGTTGGATTACGATGGGCGCTACCTTGTTATTGTTTGTAGCGTCGTTGGCTTTAGTAAAGCTCCTGCCAACTTCTTTTATTCCTGATAATGATATAGACCAAACACGGGTGGAGATTGAACTGACACCTGATGTGGCGCTTGAAGACACCGAGCGCGTTGCCGCACTGGCAAGCGAGCGTATATTGGCCATGCCTGAAGTGACGCATATCTTTACGTCAGTAGGCGAGGCTCAAGAATCTATGGGTCCTAGTTCTGGCTCAGGTAGTGGCAAAACTGAAAATATCGCTGGTCTGGATGTGGTACTCGCGCCAAGGGCGGAGCGCGGATCTAAGCAAGAGATTGAGCGAAAAATTAGTAATATGTTGGCAGAAGTACCTGGCGCACGCTTTACGGTCGGTCTATCGAGTGGCGGTGAGACGGGATATAACTTTTCTATGACCAGTACCAACCCGCAGTTACTCGAACAGACTGCCCAGAAAATCATGTCAGAGATTCGAGCGTTACCAAGCGCTGGTTCAGTGACCAGTGACCGGAGTCTGCCACGTCAAGAGCTAACGGTAACGCCAGATAGATTGGCAATGGCGGATAAAGGCGTGACCACCCAAGATATCGCGACGACATTACGTGTGGCTACCGTTGGTGACTATGAGCAGCGTTTATCCAAGCTCAATTTGGATACACGGCAGATTCCTATCGTCATTCGCCTGCCAGATATTGCCAAACAAAACGTCAGTCAATTAGAGGGTCTATATGTACCCAGTGCGTTACCAGCAGGACAGGGCGTACGTGTGGGCGAGGTCGCTACGCTAAACTTTGGTACAGGGCCGGCGCAAATCAGTCGACTTGATCGTGAGCGGGCGATTAGTATCACCGTTCAGCCTGCCAATGGCGAACTTGGTGACTTGGTACAGGCGGTCAAAGCAGTGCCTAGTATGCAAAAACTGCCAGCCTCTATTACCATTATCGATCAAGGGCAAGCAGAAAATATGGCCGAGCTTTTTAGTGGCTTTGTGATAGCGATGTCAATCGGTGTGGTCTGTATTTTGGGTGTGCTTATCTTATTGTTTGGGCGTATCTTGCAGCCATTCACCATTCTCATGGCCTTGCCATTATCTATTGGCGGTGCCTTTGTCGGCCTAGTGATTACCAATAGTAGTCTGTCTATGCCGTCGATGATTGGGTTTATTATGCTCATGGGTATTGCCACCAAAAACTCTATTTTATTGGTTGATTATGCATTGATTGCCCAGCGTCGTGGCTTGGCGCGTTTTGACGCCATTATTGATTCTTGCCGTAAGCGCGCGCGTCCTATTATTATGACCACCATTGCTATGGGCGCGGGCATGTTGCCACTGGTATTTGGATGGGGGGATGCCGATCCGACATTCCGTCGACCGATGGCGGCAGCAGTATTGGGCGGCTTGGTGACCTCTACTTTATTGAGCCTTGTGGTGATTCCTGTGGTCTATACCTTGATGGATGATGTGTCAGGGTGGTTTGCGAAATGGCTCATTCCAAGCGGTAAAGAGCAATCGGCTTCTGATAAGTAAGCTTAAATACCATAATTAGGTATCATAAAAGGTTAAAATGGCTATTCAAGTGAGAGTAGCAAAGTAATAAAAATAGCGACTAAACATAAAAAGGGCTAAGACTTATTATAGTGAGTTTTAGCCTTTTTTATGGGCAGTTATTTACTACGATTAGATATAGGAAAGGCGTTTTTTGTCACCACTTTCAAAGTGAGGACACGCCCTAGATCAACAGTAAAATTTTATGCTATTCCATTCTATTTTATACAATAAAATTATAACCATGAATTTTACTCATCTTTGGTTTAAATTACATCGTTTTTATTCATGTCATGGTTGGGTTATGATTTACTCCATACACAAATTTTGTTTTATCTCAGTTCACGAGATTAGATTAAGGGTGCGGATTACCATGAGTAAAGAATTCAGCTATTCTATTAAAAGTATTCGTTTTGATGAAAACTATCATCCTGCAGACAGTACGCGTCTGACCACCAACTTTGCGAATTTGGCTCGTGGCGAGCATCGTCAAGACAACTTACGCAAAACGTTAAGAATGATAAATAATCGTTTTAACGCGTTGGCGCATTGGGATAATCCGACAGCGGACCGTTATTCTGTTGACGTTGATATTATTTCTGCAGACATGGATATCGAAGGCAATGGTGATGCATTCCCTGTTATCGAGACGTTGAAAACAACGATTGTGGACCATAAAGAGAACACTCGTATTGACGGTATGATCGGCAACAGTTTCTCATCTTATGTACGCGATTATGACTTTAGCGTCGTACTGCTAGAACATTTTGATAAAAATCCAGGAACGCCACCGCCAGAGGACTTTGGCGACTTACATGGCAAACTGTTTCAATATTTATTGAACTCAGAGGCCTATCAAGCCAATTTTAATAAAAAACCGGTAATTTGCCTCAGTGTTTCCACCAGTAAAACCTATCATCGTACTGCCACTCAGCATCCTGTATTGGGGGTTGAGTATCAACAAGATGACTATTCGTTAACCGATGATTATTTCCACAAAATGGGCTTAACCGTTCGCTATTTTATGCCTGCAGGTAGTGCTGCACCTTTAGCGTTTTATTTTGCGGGTGACTTGCTGAGTGATTACACCGACCTTGAGCTAATCAGTGCGATTGCTACTATGGAAACGTTCCAAAAGATTTATCGCCCTGAAATTTATAATGCCAACTCTACCGCAGGTCAAGTCTACCAACCGAGTTTGAAATACCAAGATTATTCACTGACTCAAATAGTATATGACCGTGAAGAGCGCAGCAAAATGGCAGTGACGCAAGGCAAATTCACAGAAGAACAATTCATCAAGCCGTATCAAGACATTCTTGAACAATGGGCTGCAAACTATTCTGTAAAAAAACCTGCCGTTAAAAAACGCGCCGCCTAACTGGTCTAAATATAAAACCCTGAAATTTAGCCCCAATATACAATCAAAATATAAAAAGTGAATAAACATGACATTACTATTACCAACCTCAACCGCTGGCAGCTTACCGAAACCTTCTTGGCTGGCAGAACCTGAGAAAATTTGGTCCCCTTGGGCATTAGAAGGTAAGCAATTGATTGAAGCCAAACAAGATGCTTTGCGCGTAACACTGCAAGAACAAGCACAGGCAGGAATTGATATTGTCAGTGATGGCGAGCAGACCCGTCAGCATTTTGTCACCACCTTCATTGAACATCTCGATGGCGTCGATTTTAAGCAGCGTGAAACGGTCAAAATTCGTGATCGCTATGAGGCGAGTGTGCCGACAGTCGTGGGCGCGGTGAGCCGTACAAAGTCTGTATTTGTTGATGATGCCAAGTTTTTACGGGCGCAAACCGATCAGCCGATCAAATGGGCGCTACCCGGCCCAATGACTATGATTGATACGCTGTATGACAATCATTACAAAAGCCGTGAAGAGTTGGCGTGGGAATTTGCCAAGATTCTTAATCAAGAAGCGCGTGAATTAGAGGCGGCTGGCGTGGACATTATCCAATTCGATGAGCCGGCCTTTAACGTGTTCTTCGATGACGTCAACGATTGGGGCGTGGCTACACTAGAGCGCGCTATCGAAGGGCTAAAATGCGAGACGGCGGTACATATCTGTTATGGTTATGGCATCAAAGCCAACAATGATTGGAAAAAGACCTTGGGTTCAGAGTGGCGCCAGTATGAAAAAGCCTTTCCTAAATTGCAGCAGTCAAGCATCGATATTATCTCGTTAGAGTGCCAAAACTCGCATGTACCGATGGATTTGATTGAATTGATTCGTGGTAAAAAAGTGATGATTGGTGCCATTGACGTGGCAACTGATACCATTGAGACCGCCGAGGAAGTAGCCAATACCCTACGCAAAGCGCTGCAATTTGTCGATGCCGACAAGCTTTATCCGTCGACCAACTGTGGTATGGCGCCCTTGTCTCGCTCCGTTGCACGCGGTAAGCTGGAAGCGCTAAGTGCAGGCGCAGCCATTGTTCGTCAAGAGCTGACTGCTTAAACGCGGCCAATAGACAGGCTATAACTAATTTTAAGAGGCAGATAATGATTGAAGCAACTGACTTTAGAGACGCTATGTCTTTGTTAACGACCGCCGTTAATGTTATTACCACAAAAGGTAGCTCTGGTGCTCATGGGTTTACGGCATCGGCGGTATGTAGCGTCACAGACACACCGCCCACTTTGTTGGTCTGCATGAATCAGACGTCGCGCTCACATGCCCATTTTATTGATAATAAAATGTTAAGTGTCAATGTGTTGGGTGCACAGCACGAGCAAATATCCAATGCCTTTGCCTCTAAATTGTGCTCTGATGAGCGCTTTGAGCAAGGCACTTGGACTGAGCTGGCAACAGGTGCGCCTGTCTTAGAAGATGCATTGGTCAGTTTTGATTGTGAGATTGAAGACATTCAGCAAGTGGGCACCCATAGTGTCTTTATGTGCCGAGTGGTCGCTATCAAACAAGCTGAGCAACAGGGCGGGACTGATGAAAGTTTGGTTTATTTTAATCGCTCTTACCATCAAGTTGGTCAAGTGGAGCTCGTTTAAGTTATGAAAAGCGTTAAAAAATTGTACCGCAATTTTAGCTTTGCAAGGGAAGTTCTTTAAATAGAATTTCCGTATACTATGACACTTACCAAGTTTTAAAGTTGAACTGAGCTTATCATCTAACAAAAATTATCCTTTAACCGAGAAGCAACTATCCCGTGGAATTAATCATTTTTTTAATCATAGGCGCTCTAGCAGGATTTGCTGCAGGGCTTTTTGGTGTGGGCGGTGGAACCATCATCGTACCACTGTTATTTATCGTCTTTACCCAAATGGATTACAGTCCTGATAATATTATGCATCTGGCTCTAGGTACTTCACTGGCGACCATTATTGTCACCTCTATTAGCTCGTTGATGGCACACAATAAAAAGGGTGCCGTCATGTGGCCTGTCTTTAAAAACCTGGCACCAGGCTTAGCGATTGGCTGTTTTTTAGGCGCAGGCATTGCAGGACAGATATCTGGACTGTATCTTCAGCTCATTGTGGGTGTGTTTTTGCTGTGGGTCGCCTATAAAATGTTTTTTGGTGGCAAAAAACAGGCCGCTAATCAGGCTAATGACGTCAGTAATGCCAACTATGCTAATACAGAGTTGCCTTCAAAGCCTAAGCAATTAGCGGCAGGTGGAGTTATCGGTATCGCTTCTGCCATTTTTGGTATCGGCGGCGGCAGTTTAACGGTGCCTTATCTCACGCGTTATGGGGTAGTCATGCAAAAGGCAGTTGGCACATCAGCCGCGTGTGGGCTGCCCATTGCTATTGCCGGTGCTTTGGGCTTTATGTTTTTTGGGATGCAGCAGCAAATTAGTGTTCCCAATACGATTGGCTTTGTGCACATTTATGCCTTTTTAGGGATTAGCATCATGAGTTTTTTCACCGCTAAGCTAGGTGCGAAAGTCGCTCATATACTATCACCACAGCTATTAAAAAAATGTTTTGCGCTGTTATTGACCGTTGTGGGGTGTTATTTTCTTTATAAAGGGCTAGGGGCTGTATAGAATTCAAATCAGCGGCAGCCAGATAAAGACACAAGCGAGAATTACGGCAGCCTCATAGCTGGCTTTAAGCTTATCAT
>NZ_RRYX01000113.1:0-9336 GCF_014861375.1 Psychrobacter sp. FME5
ATAGACAGTATATAGCGTTAGACCCTATGACAGCATGAATAATGTCCATTACACCATTAATTTTAAAAAAGTAGCAGTTATTCTTTACCTGTTTTCTTCTTATCTAAATCTTTCTGCACAACGTCTTTACTGGCGTCAGCATCAGAACTAGCATCAGTGCCAGTGCTGGTCGCATTGTTTTGACCAGAGTCTGGCAGACGATTTGGATCAAGTGAGCCTTTTTTAGTTTTAGGGGCGTTGCCATCACCGTTGGTACTGCTAGATAGCTTACTCTTAGAAGTGGTCTTTGACTCTGCGGTCGAATTGGCTGACATTACACCTTTATCAGCAGTGTTAGCAGATTCGGACTTTGACTCTGCACCCTTATCGTTAGCCGTTGTTGGCTTGGCTGGCGCTGATTCAGACGAGGAACTATCATTGGTGCTGGTTGATGAGTCACTTGAGACCTTTTGCTCATTGTCTGTTTCAGGGTTATTATCTTTGTCGGTCGCTGTTGCAGGGTCTTGCTCTGCTACGTCAGCGTTATCGTCGCTTAACTCCTTTTCTTTACGCTTATCAGGTGCTTTTGATTTGGACTCAAAATTGGCATCGGCAGCCATACGCGCCTGCTCTTGCTTAGGCGTTACATCGACTGGTTTTGGTTGTACTTCATCTTCCACGACCAGTGAAATGAGCTTGCGATCACGGGGTACTGTCCCATCGAACTTATTCGTGATGACGTGTAGCTTGCCTTCTTTGTCGATAGTGTAGAGCGGAACAAACTGTTTATTATCAGCTTTATATTGCTCAAAGCTATAACTGTCAGTGATGTTAGTGATTTTGATACGGGCTTTTTTCGATAGCATGCTGGCAAGCTTGGTATAAGTGGCATCATCAAACAGCCATTGTGAGTGGAAGTTTGATTGCTTATCATCACGCTCACTTTTAACTTTTTCATCACTGAATTTGAGACGATATAACTTGCGCTCGCCAAATTCATGACGGTAATGAATCTCAGACAAGGTGTTCATCTCTTTGTCCATACTCATGGCAAATAAACGGCCAATACCGATAAGATCAAGATGATGGTCGGCATGGTCTGAGATGGGATTGCCAAAGTAAGTGCGTAGACCGCTCATGCGTGCGCGGGCAATATTGGTATAGTTATTATGAGCGACGATGACATCGAAGCCCTGCTCCTTTAACGAGGTGGCTACCAACAGGGCAATAGGGTTTGAGCCAACGATAAGAATCCCGTTGGTCTCAGGCTCACGTACGCCCAAGAAGTTACCAACCATTTTTGCGCCCAAACCTTGAATCATTACTGTGCCAATAATGACCAAAAATACTAATGGCACTAGCAGTTCAACGCCTTGAATATCATACTCTTGCAAGCGAATAGCAAATAACGATGAGATGGCAGCCGCAACGATACCACGCGGGCCAATCCAGCTAATCATCAGCTTTTCATTGGTCTTTAAGTTGGAGCCAATAGAAGATGCCCACACCGATAAGGGGCGCGCGACAAACATCACGATTGCTAGCAATACCAATCCTGCAAAGCCCACGCTAAGCAGACTTTCAAGCTCAACACGGGCAGCAAGAATGATAAACAATACTGAGACTAATAAAATGGTTAACGATTCATTAAACTCTAAAATCGTCTCACGCGGGAATTTTGGCCAGTTGGCAAGAGCAACACCCAATACCGTAACCGTCAATAGACCCGATTCATGCTCTAAATGGTTTGATACTGAAAATAGGACTAAGACAAAAGCAAGGGTAAAGACATTGCGCAAAAACTCAGGAATCATATGACGGCGCATGAGGAATGCCAATACCCAAGCACCCGCCATGCCAAGCGCAGTCGCCAATACTACGATTTTGGCAAATAGCAAAATGCTACTGGCTTCGCCACCTGAGATAATATACTCATAGACCAAAACCACGGCGATAGCGCCAATCGGGTCAATGATAATCCCTTCCCATTTAAGGATATTGGATATGGTTTTATTGGGACGCACACTACGCAGTAGCGGCATAATCACCGTTGGGCCCGTCACGCACACCAGCGCACCGAATAATAAAGCTATCAGCGGGTCGACATCGAATAATAGATAGGTCGATAACGCGACGATGGCAATGGTGATAAGGACGCCGACGGACACCAGCATCTGCACGACGGTACCGTGTTGTTTGATTTCATCGAACTCGAGCGTTAGCGAGCCTTCGAATAGGATAATCGCCACCCCCAAGGAGATAAAGGGGAACATCAGCTCGCCTAATACCAAGTCGGGGTCAAATACGCCGAGCACAGGGCCAACGATAATACCAATCAATAATAAAAATAAAATGGACGGTTGCTTTAAATACCAAGCCAACCATTGGGCGGCGATGCCAATCCCAACCACGCCGGATAGCAGTAGGGCGGTATCCATAAATTAATCCTTTTATAATCTTGTCATATTTCATACCTATCAATAGCCACTATAGGCAGCATATTTATGGGTTGATGCAAGCAACATGAACAGCTGAGCGATAGTGTTGGTCGCTAAGAGTAGCCGCTATGTATCACAGCATAAATCACCACATGAGTTAGGTATGATATAACTACTACAAATAAGTATAGACAAAAGCATTCCTAAATCATTAGAAATGCAAATAAGGGTGATGTTAATCAATATGACTAACGTATAGTCAATAATATTATTAAAATATGACTTTTGTTTGCTTATGAAATTATTTGGCTTGCTATCATAGCATGGTTTTATTTCGTCCTTATCGATGTTACCTCTTTCAGATAGCCTCGATAAGTGGTAATGCTTTGCAAAGCAAGTAAGCAATAACTGTGCCGTGACCTATCCTTGATTATTACTACAGCAAATTAGCACTTTTTTATTTATCATACAGTAGCCGCGTTTGTCATGCACGTCACGACTATGACAATCTGTGTTAAAGGGTATAATCCATAAATATAAATGGTCGATGGCAAAAATTTATAAAAGCCAGTAACCTAATAGATTTATCAGGTCAATATAAAAGAGATACATGGGACTGGTATAGATTTTTTATGGCCTCTGTTGTTGGCACAGGCACAGGCACAGGCACAGCAAGTAAGCAAGTAAGCAAGTAAGCAAGTAAGCAAGTAAGCAAGATTTGTACCAGTCCTGCGTCATAATACTGTGTATTTATTTATGTAGTATCGACTATCTCAACAATAATAATCATCACTTATATGGAGGGAAATATGCCTATTAATATGTTTAGAGGACAATCTAGTTTTAAAATGCAGTATTGGTTGCAGCGTAGTACATTAGCGCTTGCCATTGGCACAGCAATGGTAGCCAGTATTAATGTCGCTACCATGCCGACCGCTGAAGCAGCAGTCACTACGGCAGATTTTTCTGGCTTAGTTCAACAAGTCACCCCAGCAGTCGCCCGCGTCAATGTCACCAAAACGGTCAGCGAAGCGGAACTTGCCAAGGCTCAAACTGCTGAGTTATTGAGGCAGTTTTTTGGTGATCGCTTGCGTATCCCTGAGCAGGCAGCGACACCCGCGATTGAGCACGCTTATGGGACGGCTTTTTTTATCACCAAAGATGGCTATATGCTCACCAATCATCATGTGGTCGAAGGCGCTGACACCATTACTGTCACCCTCAATGACCGCACAGAGCTGGATGCGACCTTGGTAGGTAGTGATGAGCGCTCAGATGTGGCCGTACTAAAAATAAAAGGTACCACGTTTCCTGCGTTGCCTATTGGCGATTCAAATAGCCTAAAAGTAGGGGAGCCGGTACTGGCGATTGGCTCGCCATTTGGCTTTGATTATTCAGCATCGGCGGGTATCGTCAGCGCCAAATCGCGAAATTTTTCGCGTGAGACCAGTGTGCCATTTATCCAAACCGATGTGGCACTCAATCCTGGAAATTCAGGTGGCCCCTTATTTAATCAGCGCGGTGAAGTCATCGGTATTAACTCGCGTATCTTTAGTGGTACTGGCGGCTATATGGGACTGTCGTTCTCTATTCCGATTGATGCAGCGATGGATATCTACGAGCAGCTAAAAACCAATGGTGAAGTGGCTCGTGCCTATTTAGGTATTTATCCGCAAGATATCGATCGCAATCTGGCAGAGGCTTATAATTTAGCGCGTCCGCAAGGGGCGTTATTGACTCGTGTTTCCCCCGACTCGCCGGCTCAAAAAGCGGGATTAAAATCAGGGGATGTTATTTTGCAATATAACAATGTGCAGATTATGGAGGCGTCAGATTTATTGAACCTGATCAATCGGGCACGTCCTGATGATGCGTTTCGTGTGCAGATTCAGCGTGATGGCAAGCAATCGATTATCACTGGCAAGCTTCGTAACGCCTCCAATAATATGCAATCACAAGGACGTGCTCAGCAAGATAACGAGATAAGCTTAGGGTTGGCACTGCGTAATCTAACTTCAGAGGAGCAAATAGAGTTGGCTTCTGATAATAAGACTGGCGTATTAGTCACTGCTGTCGAGCCGACAGGGCTGGCGGCGCGCTCGGGCATATTGGCGGGTGACGTTATTACCAACCTGCACCAAAAATCAATTAAAACCGTCAATGACTTTTCTGGTGCTGTTTCATCATTACCCGAAAAAGGTGTGGTGACCATTGAGATTATGCGTCAGGGGATTCCTGGTATTATCGGCTTACGTATTGAGTAGCCGTTATAGATAGCCAGTCACAAATAGCCCGTTCAAAAACAAGTACGTCACAATATGCCTTAGTGATAATTGTACTTGTTTATCATAGAGGTCGACCTCTATAATGGCTGATTTTTTTATCAGATGTCTATTTTAATCAGGTGGTTGTTGTTATCCGATGATCAGGGTATGTTCTCAATTTAAACGATCATTATCTGAATGGGCTGATGTTTATCTCGTTTTTATGATTGTTATTAGGGCATCTTTTAATTTATTCGTTGAGTGATTTATTTATTGCTCAATACGTTCTAACATAGGGTAAGCCATTTAATTGGTTTGTACCCTTATATAATTATCAGGTAATTATGATTGATGACCACGCTTTTTATACGCTAAGTATCTCTACGGCAGCAGCATTGCTCGCGTATATCGTACTGTGGTCAGGATTACAAACCTTCAATGCCAATCCTACCAAGCGTTTTATGCGCATTTGGTTTAAGTTAGCGTTATATTACGCGGCTTATACCATGCCTGTTTGGGTGGTGCTATTAGTCATCGGTTGGTTGCAAGCAGTGTCACCGATGCTCGCGCAGTTATCTTTATTATCTGTGCTGATGATTTCACTAGCAATGGGGCTATACTTTTATACCGTGGTGGTGCAGCCCAACCGTCTACGCTTAGCGCATCAGGCGATTGATTTGGACTTATCAACACCGCTCACGGTCGCTGTACTGGCTGATTTACGCATAGGAATATATAGCGGAAAGCCGCGCCATATTCGCAAGCTTGTTGCCACTATTAATGCGCTACAAGCAGATGCGGTATTGATTACGGGTGATTGGTTATATTATCCAAGCGCAGATTTGGTGGGACAATTGATGCTGTTTAAAGGGGTTAATAAACCTGTTTATACGGTGATGAGCACCTCGGATTTACGCTATCAATCGATTAACACCACCAAGCAGGGCCAGCCCCTATTAGAAGACACCTTGGCCAGTACCTTTGATGTGCTCGATATCAGTTATATCGGACAGCAATGTACCTCGTTACCACTGAAATGTGCTGGGTCTGCCAATAAGAGTTTGCAAGACAACTCCATTGTCGCAGCACTCTGCGGCTGGCAGGATGTGCCGAAGCAATTCACTGATATTAAGGATGCCAATGCAGCAGGTAAGGCCGCTCTAGGGGCAGAAATTGCGACTGCTACCAAGCCAGTCATTATTTTGGCTTCACGATTCGATAGTATTAGAGATTTACCAAAAGCCTTGCAGCCGCGACCACTATTGATTACTGGCGCGGCAAAAACAACGCAAAAAAATATATGGCTGGCACAAAAACAAAAAGATATCGAGCGTAGTCGTGAGCAGTCAACCTTGTTAAATAGCAGCCGTATGGGTCAACAGCGCGGTTTATATCAGCACGGTAGTGCGCAGATATTTGTCAGTAGCGGTATTGGTACTCGAGGATTGCCTTTTCGGTTGTATCGTCCCACTATCGATGTGTTGACGATTCGTTAATACTATCTAAAAGACTTATCAGTGCTGATGCATTGCGCTAAACTGACTGTTAAGCGAATATTCTACTTGGCAATAAGGCTTGAGCCGAATGTTGATGAGATGCGGCGAGAGAAAGTAGGCGTATTTTGGCGTTCAATTTAGATATTGCATCTCAATTGATTGATAGCGGTTAAAGTAAAATATGCTACACTAACAGGCGTTTTTATTGCTATCAGCCAATTACAGTGGCAGCCGATAAAAATAGCGTTAATGACTTTAGAAGAGATAAATAAATAGTATTAACATCACGCAAGATATTGCCTTTTACGTTATTTTTATTAAACGTTGAGCTTTAATTTAAAAGGCACTTGCAAACGACCTATCATGTGACAGCTTTAATAAAAGCTAGGATAATACAGTAAGGCACGGTTATGAGCACAGCATACGACGAAATCAAAACCCGACTACAAGGCTCAATGGTAGCCTTGGTAACGCCCATGCACCCTGACGGTAAGGTCGATTATAAACGTCTGGCAGACCTCATAGATTGGCAGATTGAACAAGGTACACATTGCCTAGTCGCCGTTGGCACCACTGGTGAATCAGCGACGTTATCTATGCAAGAGCACAGCGAGGTGATTCGCTATTTTGTGCAGCATGTCAAAGGCCGTGTGCCAGTGATTGCTGGTACAGGCGCCAACAATACGACCGAAGCGATTAAGCTGACCCAAGACGCTGCCGATGCGGGTGCAGACTGTGCGTTATTGGTCGCGCCTTATTATAATAAACCGCCGCAAGAAGGTTTATACCAGCATTATAAAACCATCGCTGAAGCAGTGGACATCCCGCAGATGCTCTATAACGTACCAGGACGTACGGTCGTTGATATCGCCCAAGAAACGGTTGAGCGCTTAGCAGATATAGACAATATCGTAGCGATTAAAGACGCAACGGGGTCGGTCGGACGCGGTGAGCAATTAATTAAAGCTGTTGGTGACAGATTGGTCGTTCTATCTGGTGATGATGGTACCGCGCTTGAGCTGATGAAAGTAGGCGGCAAAGGCAATATTTCAGTGACTGCCAACGTGGCACCAAAAGCCATGAGCGAAACTTTTACCGCAGCCTTGCGCGGCGACTTTGACACCGCTAATAAAGCACATGATGTCATCAAACACTTACACCGTGACTTATTTATCGAGTCCAGCCCTATTCCTGTTAAATATGCTTTATATAAAATGGGCATGATAGATAACGGTATCCGCTTGCCATTGGTTTGGCTAGCAGAACAACATCATGCGACGATTGATGAAGCCTTGGTGCGTGCAAACTTACTATAGATGCGCGCAAGATTATTATAAAACCAAGCGTTATAGAGGCTAAGCCAGTTATTAATAAATAGGCTTAGTAGCTGCTATAAGGTCTGGTAAAATAATACGCCAGTTGCCCAAATGAGTGTTAATTGCTAACTTAGAGAGATAACATGATGAAAACATCATCACCGACTACAAAGATATTTCCCGCGATGCTAACCTTAGTTTTGGGCAGCACCCTAGTATTGAGCGGCTGCCAAACTGCTAAAAACTTACTGGGTAAGCGTGACAACGGTAGCCTAGAATACCAACAAAGCAAAAAATTGGCGCCTATAGAGCTGCCAGCTGCCAAAGAAACAGCCCCTTTTGTGCCTTTATATCAAACCCCTAACGCGGGTGCAAATACGCTCAAATTACAAAACGAATCAGGCAGCCAGTATCAGTTGCCGAAGCCTCAGCGTACGGTAAGCACTACCTCAAATTAAATCCATTTCTCTATTTGTATCGCTGGCTTTTACGGTCACTAATGAATATGTCATTAATACTGTATTATCAGATCCAGCGATATCTGCGCGTTTTTACCACATAAGCTTGAACGAACAGGAATCCTGATAATGCAAAAGCAACAACTGCTGTATAAAGGCAAAGCCAAATCCGTTTATGAAACAGAAGACAACGATCTGCTGATTCTACACTTTCGCGATGATACCTCAGCGCTTGATGGCAAACGTATCGAGCAGTTGGCACGCAAAGGCGTCGTCAATAATCGCTTTAATGCGTTTATCATGCAAAAATTGGCGGATGCTGGCATCGAGACGCATTTTGAAAAGCAATTGTCTGACGATGAAGTTTTGGTCAAACGTTTAGAGATGATTCCGGTTGAGTGCGTGGTACGTAACTTTGCTGCTGGTAGTTTGGTGCGTCGTTTGGGTGTAGAAGAAGGGCAGGCTTTGACGCCGCCTACCTACGAGCTGTTCTATAAAGATGATGCGCTTGGCGATCCGATGGTCAATGAATCACTTTCTATTTCTCTTGATTGGGCTAATGAGGCACAGCTGGCGAGAATGAAAGAGCTGAGCTATCAAGTCAATGACGTACTAAAAGCACTGTTTGATGCAGGCGATTTAATATTGGTCGATTTCAAACTAGAGTTTGGCGTGTTCCATGATCGTATCGTCCTAGGTGATGAGTTCTCACCAGATGGCTGCCGTATTTGGGACAAAGTCACTAAGAAAAAACTGGATAAAGACCGTTTCCGTCAGTCATTAGGTGATGTGATCGAAGGCTATGAAGAAGTCGCTAAGCGTATTGGTGTGCCATTAAGTTAAGTAATTTATCTGGGTTAATTTTATAGTATAGAAAAAAAGCTGAGCCATGGGCTCAGCTTTTTTATGCAAGTAAATAAATTAGCTGTCTTTACGTGCTTCTTTGATTTTCTTAGAAGCAAAATCCATTGCATCGGCTGCTTTATCGGCTAAGGTACCAGCCATTTCTTTTGCTTTAGTCGTTGCCGTGTCTGTCAATGATGAGTCTTTATCATCGGCATTAGAGTCTTTACTGTCTTTATCTTTTTTATCAGAACTTTTTTTATCAGAATCATCACTATCTTTTTCGCTGTCATTATCGGATGCTTTGTTGTCCGATTGGTTGTGTGAGTTTTTATCTTTATTGTCTGACTCTTTATTAGTGCTCTGATCTTTTGAATCTTGAGCTGTATTATTATTTTTTACGTCGTTCTTTTTATCTTCTGGAGAGTTTCCCAAACTTTGTGTAACTGCTTATAATCCACTAACAGGAGAATAAGCAATGACTAACCAATCTGACATCAAGAAACTGGCTGAGCAAATGGCCAGCAGCATGAAAAGCTTCG
>NZ_RRYX01000114.1:0-9261 GCF_014861375.1 Psychrobacter sp. FME5
GTGGCTTGTTGCGTTCAAACTTGGCCTTTGCCATGGGTATTTCCTCTTTTTTTGGGGTCAACCACCTAAAATTTATAACATAATTAAGCGAGTATCGACCACATTAAGATAATTATTAAAAGGGTGCACATACTAATGTGCAGATATTATAAGAAAATTGTCGCCAATAACAAGCCTTTTAACCAATTATTGGCGTATTTCCTATTAACAATATAACGCTAAGCAGTATATTGCTTTTATTTATACAATTTTACTCGTCATCATCTTTAGAGTTGAACTTAGAGATAATGTCAGCAGCAACTGATTTTGGAATCTCAGCATACTTTTGGAATTCCATAGAGTACGTTGCACGGCCTTGTGACATTGAGCGCATTTGCGTGGCATAACCAAACATTTCCGCTAATGGTACTTCAGCACGAATCTGCTTAGTACCGCCAGGCAAGTCTTCCATACCCTGAACCATACCACGACGACGGTTAAGATCGCCCATGATATCGCCCATGTAGTCTTCAGGTGTTTCAACTTCTACTTTCATTACAGGCTCAAGTAGCGCAGGGTTTGCCGCCATGAAACCTTTTCTGAAAGCGATAGAACCAGCCATTTTAAATGATAACTCATCCGAGTCAACATCATGGTAAGAACCATCATACAAAGTCGCTTTTACACCAACGATTGGGTAACCAGCAAGTACGCCGTTTTTCATGCGCTCTTGGATACCTTTATCAACCGCACTGTGGAATTCTTTTGGTACCGTACCACCAACCACTTCTTCAGCGAATTCATATTCGACGTCGCCTGCTGGATCAAGTGGCTCAAGACGTAACCAAACGTGACCAAATTTACCACGACCACCTGTTTGACGGACGAATTTGCCTTCTTGCTCGATGGTTTCACGAATCGTTTCGCGATAAGCAACCTGTGGCGCACCGATGTTGGCTTCAACACCAAACTCACGCTTCATACGGTCAACTAGAATCTCAAGATGCAGCTCACCCATACCACTGATGATCGTCTGACCCGACTCTTCGTCAGTATGTACACGGAATGATGGATCTTCTTTAGCCAAACGACCCAAAGCAATTGACATTTTTTCTTGGTCAGCTTTGGTCTTAGGTTCAACCGCTAGGCTGATAACTGGATCTGGGAATTCCATACGCTCAAGTGTAATGATGTTGCTTTCATCACATAGCGTATCGCCAGTACCCACATCTTTCATGCCAACTAACGCTGCGATATCACCAGTACGAATTTCTTCAAGCTCTTGTTGTGAATCTGCCATCATCTGTACGATACGGCCAACACGCTCACGCTTCATTTTAACAGGGTTGTAAACACTACCACCTTGCTTGATGACACCTGAATAAACACGAACGAAGGTTAAGTTACCAACGAACTTGTCATTCATAATCTTAAATGCAAGCGCTGAAAATGGCTCGTCATCTGAAGATTCACGGAAGCCTTCACTTTCTTCTTTATCGTTCAGGATACCTTTAATAGCAGGTACATCTGTTGGATCTGGAAGATACTGAATAACCGCATCCAACATTCTTTGCACACCTTTGTTTTTAAAGGCAGTACCACAAAGTAGTGGGATGATTTCATTGTTAATGGTTAATTGACGAAGCGCACCATGAATTTGTTCTTCTGACAATTCACCGTTCTCTAAGTACTCTTCCATTAACTCTTCAGTGGCTTCAGCTGCGTTTTCTACCAGATACTCGCGATACTCTTCTGCTTTTTCTTGTAGTTCAGCTGGAATTTCGCGCAAGTCATATTCCATACCTTGAGACGCTTCGTCCCAATAAATGGCTTTCATGCTGACTAGATCAACCACACCTTCAAAGTCGTCTTCTTTACCAATTGGAATAACCAAAGGTACTGGCTTGCCACCTAGACGAGTTTTGATTTGGTCGATAACGCGATAGAAATCTGCACCAACGCGATCCATTTTGTTGACAAATGCAAGACGTGGTACTTTATATTTGTTTGCCTGACGCCATACGGTCTCAGACTGTGGCTGAACGCCGCCTACTGCACAGTAAACCATGCAAGCGCCATCAAGAACACGCATAGAACGTTCAACTTCAATCGTGAAGTCAACGTGACCTGGGGTGTCAATGATATTGATACGGTGTTCGTCGAACTGCTTCGCCATACCTGACCAAAAGCAAGTAGTCGCCGCTGAGGTGATAGTAATACCACGCTCTTGTTCTTGCTCCATCCAATCCATGGTAGCTGCACCGTCATGGGTTTCACCAATCTTGTGACTAACACCGGTATAGAACAAAACACGCTCAGTAGTGGTCGTCTTACCAGCATCAATGTGCGCTGAGATACCAATATTGCGATAGCGCTTTAGGGGAGTTTTACGAGCCATAGTGTTTTCCTAGGAAAAGTCGTGTATATAATAATGAGTTGTGTCTCTACCTCATACTCTATGACAAAGCGTTCAGCTTCGTAATATTACTTACTGATCATTGGACCTAATACGGACAATAAAAGAGCAAATACTAAGAATAGTGCGGCATCAAATCTAGGATGCTCCCTAGTAAACAGTATCGTTTAAGAGGAGCATCTTGATAGATATCCGCCATCTCAGCTGCTAATAAGTTAAACTTACTTACAACCGAACGGATGATGGCGGCAATCAATAGAATAAAAACAATGTGCGATTAATTGACCTCAGTCATTAATCTAGAACCACTGTATAACAGCCATTCAAAAAACATCTTAGAAGCGGTAATGAGAGAATGCTTTGTTAGCATCTGCCATGCGGTGAACTTCGTCACGCTTTTTCATAGCAGCGCCTTTGCCATCAGCAGCATCATTCAATTCGCCTGCTAAACGCAAAGCCATTGATTTTTCAGAACGCTTAACAGCAGCTTCAGCTAACCAACGCATAGCCAAGGCGGTACGACGGGAGGGGCGTACTTCCATTGGTACTTGATAGGTTGCACCGCCAACACGGCGAGCTTTCACTTCTACCATTGGGCGTACATTTTCTAAGACTTCTTCAAAGAAAGCGACTGGATCTTCAATCTTGCGCTTTTCACTTACTGTTTCTAGTGCACCATAAACGATACGCTCAGCAGTAGATTTTTTACCATGGCTCATTACATGGTTAATGAATTTTGCAACAGTTTGGCTACCAAACTTAGGATCCGGTAGGATCTCACGGGTAGCAATGACGCGACGTCTTGGCATAATAATAATCCTTTTCTTCAGGAGTGTCTGACATTCACAATCTCGCACCAGTTGTATATTAGGTGGCGTTATATCGAGTTGTCAGTCAGCCTTACTGCATGGCGGTATGTTATAGCAATAAATCATCTACTTAATAAAGTTATCGCTGACACCAGACCCATGCACAGTTAATGGGTGATACAAAAAAGCTCATTTAATAACGGTTAGTTATTAAACTTTAGGCTTCTTAGCACCATATTTAGAGCGACCTTGTTTACGGTCTTTTACGCCTGCGCAATCTAGTGCACCACGAACGGTGTGATAACGTACACCAGGTAGATCTTTTACACGACCACCACGGATAAGAACAACACTGTGCTCTTGTAGGTTATGACCTTCGCCGCCGATGTAGCTTGATACTTCATAGCCTGAAGTCAAACGTACACGACATACTTTACGCATGGCTGAGTTAGGTTTTTTAGGCGTGGTAGTATATACACGAGTACATACACCGCGGCGCTGTGGACACGCTTCCAACGCAGGAACTTTTGACTTTTCCTTGATGGTTTTGCGACCTTTACGAATCAATTGGTTAGTTGTTGCCATAAGGCATCCTTCTCCCGTTTGGTATAAAACAAAAAAATGGGGCAATACACCCTCATCTGACGTTAGTGGCAGATTTCGGAGCACCCATTTTTAGGACAATGTATTATAAAGAGTTGTTGCAGCTATTTCAACCACTTATGAATGGTTTCACTTTACAACATTCGATAGATATGCTTAACGCCTACTACCATACTATTTTATCTGTTGTTAATTTAAAACTAACTAAAAACAGACTACTAAATATGGTATCGAAAGTAACGCTGTGCATAATTTAGATAAGATATTTAGAAATAAATAAACAGCGATTTACAGTGGTTATATGACGATATTATCTTATTTTTCAATAGAAAAAGATACTATCGTCATAATTAAAAACACCTCACACCTTTGAGCAGATTACAGTGTATGAGTTTGCTTTATACAAAATAGAAAAACTAGGCAGGTATCACCGCTCTACTTACTTTGTTTATCGACTGCTTTATCAGTGTCATTTGTGCTTTTTTCAGAGGGTTTGGCGGCACTACCCTTTTTATCACTTTTTTTCTCTGAGGCTTTTTGCTTCTCTGAGACTTTTTGCTTAGTATTCTTTTGTGTCACATTTTCCGGCTTAGCGTCTTTTTTCTCGCTATCTTCTTTGCCACTACTTTTCTTATCTGTTTTTTTAGCTGTTGCTTTTTCTGACTCTATATTAGTGCTTTCGGCAGTATCTTTTGCCTTTGTTTCTTTTTGCTTAGCATCTTCAAGACTTTCAGCGTTTTTAGAGTCCTGCTGCTTGTCTTTATCAGCAGGTTTAGTGACCTCTGCTTCGCTGCTACTGTCATCCGTAATCGCACGATTGGCAAGCTTGGTTTCAGGCGCAAAAGTCGCTTGAGCAACACCAATCACTTCATCGATCAACTGACTGTTGTAGCGCATACCAATGAAGACCGCGGTGAACGGTAATAAGCGGCGCATCCACGATAGATTGATTTGGTCTAAATCAATACCAACCTGACCTGCAATTTTATCGACTTGCTCAGCATAGAAGTTTACGTTGGTGTTTTTTAGGCCCAGATTTTTAAGCTCACTGTGTAGACCGCTGCTTTGTGCATTATCTAGTAAGCCCTTACCGATGCCTATACCTGCTAGCAACGCTTGTTTTTCTTGCATTTTGCTCAAGTCAGCATTGGCAAGCAGCTCATAGGCCATCTTGACACCTTGCTTACCCGTTAGCGGCTTATTGTAGACCGCGCCCAATTGGTAAACGGTACGTAATGAAACCAATAGCAACCACAGCGTATCAGCAAGTAGCCCTGGCAAACCAGCTAAACCTGTAATCCCGCCTAGCGTTGCAAGCGCGCGGTTTTGATTGGCGATGTCGGTTGCCAATGCATAGCGCTGCTCATTATCTAAGCTGGCAATATCGGCAAAGCGATGTTGATTGGGCAGATCAATCTGGCTCCAATTGGCAGCAAGCTTGGCAATCTGAGCAAATGCCCCATCTAACGTCGATTGAAAAAAGCTATTGGGCACCACTTTTTTGGCGTATTTACCATAAGTGGCAAAACGCGGCCCCAATAACTGCTGGGTTGCTTTTAAGGTTTGTTCACGGAATAAGTCTTGCTGATAATCTTCATCGCCTAGGTTAACCGCTTTAAATTGACGCGGTTTACTGGTTTTAGCATTCATACTATCTATGACCGCCCCTACTCGTTCAAGATTATTACGAGTAAAAGAGCCAACGGTGGTGATACTTTTAGAAAGAGTGCTACGCTTTGCCATGATGATATCCTTAATATATGGTTTGGTTATTTATTATAAACTGCTTATTTTTTTAGTATTAATCAGTGTACCATTCTAACGAATAATCAGTCTAAATGTCAGTGCTAACAATGTTATTGCTCTCATCCGTTTTGTATCTAAAAGTATCACTTATTGATGACCGGCCAATTTCTTTAAGATACAACTTTATGATGTGTAGTATAAATATAGGCAGTTCTAAATAAAATCGATACGCCGGTAGCTATGCGCTAGCTGTTATAAAGTAAATCATCTATAAACTGGTTCTATTTTATGACTAACATAGCAGCTTTTACGACGCTCAAAACTGCTAAAACCAATAGGTACTTGTTTTTGAAGATACGCATTATTTTGTGGTTATTTTGCACTTATACAAAGATTTTAGGCTCTTGATACGTTATGATATGCCATAACTCACAGTACAGCTGTACTTCTATTTATAGTTAGCCATTTATAGAGTATATAGGTTTATGATGACCGTTATAATGGCTACAAAATAAGCATTTAATACTCGCGAACCTCTTCGATTAGAACATTCTTAATATTAAAAAGAGAGACGTTTGAGGTTGAATAATAGAAGTCAGTATTCAAAAACGATTGCTAAAGGTAATTCTCCAAAATCGTTACTCATAAGGAATAGAATATGCGCCGCGTTGTTATCACTGGAGCAGGGATTGTCTCTTGTATCGGACATGATTTAGCTACTGTCACCGACTCTCTTAAACAAGGCCGCTCTGGCATTACATTCAATGAATCGTATGCTGAGCACCAATTTAAATCACACCTTAGCGGTAGTATCGATAAATCAGCGCTTGATACCTCAGCTATCGACCGTAAATTAAAACGGTTTTTTAGCGACGCCAGTCTCTATGCCTATGTCAGCGCCTTAAATGCTATTGAGCACGCTGGATTATCACTTGAGACTATTAATAACAATCCGCGTGTGGGCGTAGTAGCAAGTTCAGGCGGCGCCTCAACCGAAAATATCGTCAATGCTATTGATGCGATGCGCGAAAAAGGTCTACGCGGTGTCGGCGCCATGGCTGTACCAAAAACCATGGGCAGCTCGGTATCTGCAGCACTAGCGACGGGTTTAAAAATCCATGGTATTTCCTACTCTCTATCTTCTGCATGTGCCACCTCAACCCATTGTATCGGTCATGCCGCTGAGCTGATCCAGCTAGGCAAGGCGGACGTGGTACTCGCCGGTGGTAGTGAAGCTGAACACTGGACACAGTCTTGTATGTTTGATGCCATGGGCGCAATGAGTACTCAGTATAATGATACGCCGAAACTTGCCTCAAGAGCATATGATAAAGACCGTGATGGCTTTGTGATTGCCGCTGGTGGTGCGATGGTGGTGGTAGAAAGTTTAGAACATGCCCAAGCGCGCGGTGCCAATATTTTAGCCGAAATCGTCGGTTACGGTGCCAGCTCAGACGGTGCAGAAATGGTTGCACCAAGTGGCGAAGGTGCCGTTCGCTGTATGCAGCTAGCCCTTGCTGAAGCAGGATTACAAAGCGTCGATTATATAAATAGTCACGGTACGAGCACGCCATTAGGCGATATCACCGAGCTCAAAGCCATTGCTAAAGTCTTTGGCGATGATGTCAGTCAAGTACCCGCTATTAGCTCGACCAAATCCATGACTGGCCATAGCTTGGGTGCAGTCGGTGCTCAAGAGCTGATTTATTGCTTATTGATGCTAAAAGAAGGCTTTATCACCCCCAGTATCAACATTGAGCAACTCGATCCTGCTGCCGAAGGCTTTGATATTGTCACTGACAAGCGTGACGTTAAGCTCGAAACGCTCATGAGTAATAGCTTTGGCTTTGGCGGCACAAATGCTACCCTCATCATCAAAAAATTTGACGCCTAAATATGGTCGCACCATTTAATCACAAAACTGAGCAGACAGTTTCTGCGCCATCGCCAGCTACCAAACCTAGCTGGCGTTTTGGTGACTTACCTGCCGCAGAACTGATGCCGCCGCTACAGCAATATTTATACGCTCAAGATGCTAAGGCAAACTGGCAATTGGTTTGGCTCAATAACGACGGGCAGCCCATCATTGGCTTATTACCGACAGTAAGCTGGTCCGTTTATTACGGTGCGAATGACCCGCCTCCTTCTGACAAACAAGAAACGCTTTATAAAGTCGAAAAAACTTGCCGCGCCAGCCACCATATTCATCACAGCACCGTCACAACAACCTATATGTGCTACAGTGAATGGCAAGATGAATTGATTGCTTATAGTCAAGCTTATAACATCGATAGTAATAGCAATGACTCACACTCAACATTTAAAACAAATAAAAAACCCAACTATCATCACGGTCTCATCGGTTTTATTGGTTATGATATTGCCGCTCACGAGCTAAGCCCAGCGAGCAACATTGAGCTGGCAGCACAGCCGTGTGCGCTACTTGGACATTATGATATCTATCTAACCCCTAAAAAAAATGATAACTCAGGTTGGCAGTTAGAAGTAAATAGCACGGCTAACGCGTCAAATAAAGATATTGATGAAGAACAAAAAAACAAACTTGTCATAGCCCTTATTGCTTATTTAGATGCGTTAGATAAAAAACTGTCTGATAAACATCCTAATCGAAAAAACATCAACCAAGCGCAACTTGAAACCTCGTCAGCGCCTGCTTCTTTGCTATTAAATGCACGATGGGGCAAGCGTCATTATCAGCAAGCCTTTGGTCAAACGCAAAACTATCTACAGCAAGGCGACTGCTATCAAATCAATCTAACCCAAGAGTGGCAGGGTCGTCTCACTCATACACAATCAACATCGAATATCATCGATTACTTGCCTGCTCTACATCGTAATACACAAGCGCCCTTCGCAGGGTATTTAGCGATTCAACATTTAAATGATAACGCTAATAGTAATAAGCCAGACAATTCTACTGAGCGCACAAGCAGCTTTGAGCTCTTAAGCTGCTCTCCCGAGCTATTTTTCACCTTTATCAAAGACGGTGCCACTGGTAAACACCATATACGTACTAAGCCAATTAAAGGTACGATGCCACGTGGTGCAACTGCTGAGCAGGACAATAACTATAAACAACAACTCATCGATAGTGAAAAAGACCGCGCCGAAAACGTGATGATTGTCGATTTATTGCGGAATGATTTGGGTAAGTATGCCAAGATAGGTAGCGTAAAAGTGCCGCAGTTATTTGCGATTGAAAGCTTTAGCAATGTGCATCATATGGTCAGCACCATTACCGCTGAATTACGCACAGATACTCATCCGCTTGCCGTATTATTTGGCAGCTTGCCCGCAGGCTCAATCACTGGAACACCAAAGAAACGCGCGGTCGAGATTATCTCTGAATTGGAAAACGCCCCACGTGGTGCTTATTGCGGCACCATGGGTTATATGAATTTTGATGGTAGTGGACAATGGAATGTACTAATTCGTACCCTGCAAGCAACCAGCACAGCAGATGATGTAGCAAACAATACGAAGCAAGTCAGTTTATGGGCAGGTGGCGGCATCACTGTCGCTTCTGACTGCGATGCTGAATATCAAGAATGTCTCGATAAAGTGGGTAATTTGCTATCCGTTCTTGCTAAAACAGCTAGGGGCTGTATAGAATTCAAATCAGCGGCAGCCAGATAAAGACACAAGCGAGAATTACGGCAGCCTCATAGCTGGCTTTAAGCTTATCAT
>NZ_RRYX01000115.1:0-9257 GCF_014861375.1 Psychrobacter sp. FME5
TTCTTCTTTGCCGATGCTTATGCGTCATGGCAGCGAGGAACCAACGAGAATACCAACGGATTAATCAGAGAGTTCTTGCCTAAGGGTTGTGACTTTAGACAAGTCTCTGATAATGAGATACAGGACATTGAGAATAAACTAAACAACAGACCAAGAAAACGCTTAGGGTTTAAAACGCCCAATCAGGTGTTCTATAATATAATTTAGCGTTGCACTTGGTGTGTTAATCTAAGTGATGATTAAAGGAGGATAAAATGAATCCAATGTTTGCATCTTTTAACGGTTATCTTGGTGGGCCTATCGGCTCCATCATCGGTGCTATTTTAATATTTATTATTGGTTGGCTAGTCGCACTAGGCATCGCAGCATTAGTGCGTGGTGTACTTTCTAAGGTCAATCTTAATCAACGTATGAACTCTTCAACCGGTAAAACCTACGATTTAGAAGGTATTATCTCCAAAATTGTATTTTGGTTTATTTTTATCATCGCGATTTCTGGGGCGTTGAACCAATTGAACTTGAACTCAATTTCTACACCATTCGCAAATATGGTCAACCAAGTATTGGTATTTATACCTAATCTTATCGGCGCTATCGCTGTGGGTATTATTGGTTGGGTTTTGGCTACCGTTGCACGCACAGGCATCAACGCTGCACTGGCTAAAACGACTATGGATGAGCGTTTAAGTGCTAAAGCGGGCGTAAAACCAATGAGCAGTACCATTGCTGATATGGTTTATTGGTTCATTTTATTGGTCGTTTTGACCATGGTATTGGGTCAATTAGAGCTTGATGGTTTGTTTGCTCCATTAACTAATATGGTAGATAAAATCTTTAGCTTTATCCCTAACATCCTAATCGCTGGTGTGGTCTTTGTTGTCGGTTATATCATTGCTAAAGTGGTACGCGGCATCGTGACCAACCTTGTTTCTACCTTTAATGTCCAAGAACTTGCGGCAAAAGCGGGTTTGAACGAGCAGAACAGCCTACCTAATATTGCTGGTTCATTGGCATTTTTAGTGGTTATTATCCCAACGATTATTGCGGCATTAAACGCCCTAAAAATTGATGTGATTGCTCGTCCTGCAACAAACATGCTAAACAAAATCATGGAAGCACTGCCAAATATCTTTATGGCTGCAGCGATTCTAGTCGTAACCTTCTATGTTGTACGTATGGTTGCTAACATCATCAAAGGTCTACTTGAAAACACCCAAGTGAATCAATTACCTGCGAAAGTTGGTTTAGAGCAAACGATGGGCGACAAGAAAATCTCTGACCTTGTTGGTTATGCGATTATCTTCTTTGCTATGCTGTTTGCCGCTATCGCAGCTGCTGACTTATTAGGTTTTGAGCCTATCTCAGCGATCATTACTATGTTTATCGCTTTCGGTGCCAATATCATCCTAGGCGCGATTATCCTGTTTATCGGTTTCTGGCTTGCCAACATCATCGCTGGTGTCGTTGAGCGTTCTGAGCAAGGTTCACAGTTCCTAGCAAACATCGTACGTGTATTGATCATGGGCTTAGTACTGGCCATGGGTCTAAAAGCGATGGGTATTGCTGACTCTATTGTTAACCTAGCATTTGGTCTAACACTAGGTGCCGTAGCCGTTGCCTTTGCCCTATCATTTGGTCTTGGTGGACAAGAAGCAGCAGCTCGTTTCCTACGCAAAATGCAGGATAAAATGGACAAAGAGCGTGACGAAGCAAAAGTAAAATCTGCTTTGACGCCAAAATCATCAACTCAAGATAAAGTTGCTGATTCAGTTCGTGATAACACACCTACTGCTACAAACACGCCGACGAACGACTTACGTACCGATGTAGTCGATACGACGACTGGTGTTAATACTGATGACATCAATAACGATGCTATCCACAACGACGGCGTCATTGATAATGACAACCATTTATTACCTGGTAACGATCTTGACGACGATATCAATAATAAATAAGCAGTCATAACGCTTTAGTCTAAATATGATTTGTTAGATAAAAAAGACAGCCTAGGCTGTCTTTTTTTATGCGAGCATATAACGTACTTTATTATTGAAGTGATTTATTACTGCGACTCAAAAATACTCATTATTCAATCTATGGTTTATTTTTATCAGCTCCAATAGCTGCAGCTTACCCAAAGGCAATTGGTATTGATATTGCCAAGCGCAGTAGTGCGTCCCCTATTGATAATTGAGGGTTTTTAGATCCGCTAACGTGTGCGAACAGCCAGCAAGAAAAATTAGCACCAGTAGCACAGGATTACTAACGTATCGATTTTATTTAGAATGAGCTGTATAGTCAGTGAGAAGTAATATCACTACATCACGTACTGCAGGTACCGTTTTTTCTTGCTTGCTGTGCCTACGCAGACAGAGGCTGCAAAAAAACTATACCCGCAGTATCGTAGCGTTTTTAAAGTATTTTAACTATAGTACGTAGGTGCTTTACACATGACAGCGACTTGATGGCCGTAAAAATTAAGCGACACACAAGATATTGGACACAGTCGCTTTCGCAGCACTGAGTTGCTATGATGATAGCAAAGCGGCATAGCTTACGCGCAGATTTATCTATAGACTGCGCTCGATTACATTTATCAGATATATCTATTAATTTTATTTGATGACCATCATATAATACCAAGGATTGAATAATATGAAGCGTTTTAAAGAAAAGACGGTTATCGTAACAGGTGCAGATTCAGATATTGGTCGTGAAACGGCGCTTAGGTTCGCACGCGAAGGGGCTAATTGTATAATTGTTGGCCTTAATAATGAAATCTTAGAGTATATCTATAAGGACTTGCCGCAAGACCATACATGGATCAACACAGGCAACCACCTTACCGTCACCAGTGATATTAACGACCCAACCCAAACGGCAAAACTAATAGAGTATGTATTAGAAAAATACAAGCATATCGACGTGATGATCAATATAGATACTGCTATCGGTATCCATGAGTCAGTCGTTCCAGAGCTGATAAAAACCAAAGGTAATATCGTTAATGTGTCGACGCTAACCGATATACCTGCTGACTGGAGTATCGATGCCTATAAAACCCAACAGCAAAGCTTGACTGAAGCCACAAAAAAACTGGCATTAGAAAATGTGCCAAACGATGTACGTATTAACGCGGTCGCAGCAGGGTTAGTCACTAAAGATAACAGCGCAAACCCATTTATAGAGCACGCTTTATTAGGAAAGGCAGCGACACCTTTTGATGTGACAGCTGCGGTTATGTTTTTAGCCAGCGATGACGCTGCCATGATCACTGGCATCAACCTACCTGTCGACGGCGGTGTTAGTACTTTCAGCAATTAGCCAATTGCTAAGAAATTTATTGGAAATAAAAATATAGGCTTAAACGAAAAACCCTTCGACACTTTTATGTCGAGGGGTTTTTTAATGATAAATATAGCGCGTGTTGAAAACTCATAAACCCTGACCAACAATCAATATTTTAAAAATGTTAGTCAGCGGCGTTATTTACGTCCTGTAGCGGCTGTGACAAGCGCTCAGGGTGTTTAGGCATTACCCCTTTATACTGAGCATAGATTTTTGGTAAATCAGCGTCGATATCGCCACTAGGATAGACCAGAGACATAAAACGTATCTCTTTGGTTTTATAGTCTAGCGCTACTGGCAAAATTGGCACACCAGCTCCCACTGCTAAATAATAAAAACCCGTTTTCCAGTTTTCAGTATATTGACGAGTACCCTCTGGTGCTAACCCTAAAAACAATGGCTCACCAGTTTTAAACTTATCAATACTGGCTTGTAGCACTGAGCCTTTATTCCCACGGTTAATAGGAATGACCCCGATCCAGTTTAATAGCTGAGCAAACACAGGCAACTTAAATAAAGTATGTTTGCCCATAATGCTAATTTTCAAATCTAAGGCAAACAAGCTTGGAATGGCATAAACTCCATCGACATTCGACGTGTGTGGTAATGCCAATACCACTGCCTGCGATATATTTGGAATCTCTCCAACGGTACGCCAGCCCGCCGCTTTTAACAAAGCCGAGGCAACCACTGGCGCGAATTTATTACCGCGTTTTGGAACTAAATTACCCAGCTGTTTTTTGCTAAGTACCGGTAATATTTTAGAGCGTGCAGATTGAAAAGCAGCCGCTTTAGAACGCATAAAAAACTTTGATGTCATAGCAAAACTACATAATAAAAGATACCTATATAATACCACTAAGCTTATGCTACTAGATTGAATTTTATAGACTTTTATTACCCAACTATTTAGGTCGTGTCCTCTATATGAACCAAAGTATCTCAGCCTAGCTGTATTGCTTGGACATTGAGCTGACTATATCAGTAAGACGGATAAACAATAACCTCCTAAAACTCCTTATGAGATATCCGCTAAGTTACCTTTATTTTCAAGCCATGATTTACGATCAGCGGCGCGCTTTTTAGCCAACAACATATCCATCACACTATTGGTCAAAACCATATCATCCATATCCAATTGTACGAGGCGGCGCGTATCTCGGTTCATGGTCGTTTCGCGTAGCTGCTCGGCACTCATTTCACCCAGTCCTTTAAAGCGTGTAATCTGGGCTTTTTTATTGCCAGGTACGTTGGCTAAAATATGCTCAAGTTCAGATTCGTCTAACGCATAATGCACTTCTTTACCGACATCGACACGGTATAATGGCGGCATGGCCACAAATAAGTGACCCGCATCTACCAACGCTGGGAAATGCTTGACGAATAACGCACAAATTAATGTGGCGATATGCAGACCATCAGAGTCGGCATCCGCTAGAATACATACTTTGTCATAGCGCAACTCAGATAAATCATCCGACGCTGGGTCCACACCGATGGCGATAGCAATATCATGAATCTCTTGGCTCGAAAGAACCGTATCAGACGATACCTCCCACGTATTTAGAATCTTACCCCGCAGAGGTAATATCGCTTGGTAATGGCGGTCGCGCGCTTGCTTGGCACTACCACCAGCAGAATCGCCTTCTACCAAGAATAGCTCCGCCCCATCGCGTAAATCACCGCGACAATCTGCCAACTTACCAGGTAACGCTGGACCTTGAGTAATTTTTTTACGGGCTACTTTTTTAGCCGATTTGAGGCGGCGACCGGCTTTATTAATCGCCAGCTCTGCAATCTGCGTACCCAAATCAGCATGTTGATTTAACCACAAGCTAAACGCATCCTTTGCCAACGTTTGCACCGCTCCAGCCGCTTCGCGACTCGATAAGCGCTCTTTGGTTTGACCCGAAAATTGCGGCTCAGAAAACTTAAGTGACAAGATATAATTAACCCCATCCCACACGTCTTCTGCCGTCAGCTTCACACTGCGTGGCAGTAAGTTGTGAATATCACAAAACTCACGTAACGCTTCCAAAATACCTGTACGTAAGCCGTTAACGTGCGTACCACCCTGAGCCGTTGGTATCAGGTTCACATAGCTTTCTTGAATGGGCGTACCACCATCAGGTAACCAAGATAGCGCAAAAGTAATACCAGCACGCTCACCCTTTTTAGCCTCATAATGATAATAAAAAGGCTCAGACGGCAGTGTTTCAAGCCCGTCTAATTGCTCGTTTAAATATTCAACAACGCCGTCGGTAAACTGCCAGACAACTTTTTCATTGTTAATATCATCGACAAACTCAATCGTCAATCCTGCTGCTAGTACAGCTTTGGCTTTTAGATTGTGCTTTAGCTGCTTGACATTAAACTTAGGCGTATCAAAAAAGCTACCATCCGCCAAAAAATGCACCTTAGTGCCTCTTTTACGTTTATTCGAGCTTATACTTTCTGTTAAAGGCGTTACCGGTGCGCCGTTTTCAAACGCCATATTAAACTGCGTACTATCACGCCAAACGGTTACTTCGACTCGTGTGGATAAGGCATTTACAACAGAAATACCAACCCCATGCAAACCACCTGATACTTCATAATTAGAGGTCGAAAACTTACCACCCGCATGTAAGCGAGTAAAAATCAGCTCAATACCTGATTGACCATATTCAGGATGAATATCGGTTGGCATACCGCGACCATCATCTTCAACTGACAACGATCCATCACTATGCAATTGAACTTTGATAACTTTGGCATAACCGCCCAGCGCTTCATCAACGGAGTTATCGATGACTTCCTGTGCCAAATGATTGGGACGCGTGGTATCGGTATACATGCCTGGACGACGACGGACTGGCTCTAGTCCTTCTAAAACTTCTAACGATTGCGCATTATATTGACTCACAAATGCATCCTTAACTATTTATGTGCGATTAATTCTATTCAACCATTATAACGAAAAATAGCGACGGTAACGTTAATAGTCAGTCGCTTACGTCATATAATGTCGTCTGTTTCAAACGCTGATGACAACTATACCAATTATCTTAGCATACTAATAACCAGCGGAAGCTGTTCACCAAAATCGCTAAATCGATGATCGCCAGCCGCTTGTAGAGTGACCGTCGCTCCTTGCGTTTGATAAAATATTTTAGACAGTTCAGGATTTAATAGCTCATCACCTTCTTTAATTAAAACAGAAACTTTATTTGGATAATTAACAGCTGATAATTGATGCGCTTCAAACCACTGCAAATCTGCATTAGTAATATCCCAACCTCCAGCTGTCGAGTGGAGAACCTGACTACTTAAATCCTCATCGTTGACATCATTTTTTAAAGCTAATTCCCTAGAAAACCGCTGCAACGTAATATGTGGCTGCGTACTAGGATTTAATAATAACGCTGGGCAGCCTGTATGGTTGCTAACCAAGGTAGAAAAATAACCGCCTAATGAGCTGCCGACCAATACGGCTCTGTCATCTTTATTCAATTCAGCAACCAAGTCAGTCAAATAGCCAAAGACCTGCTCAGGAGGTTGGTTTAAATCTGGGCGTAGGACGGTAATATCAGGATAATATTTCTCGCAAAACTCTTCTAATAAAATGCCTTTGGTAGAATTGGCATCACTGTCTAACCCATGAATATAAATAATGTTCACGTATCCTCTCACTTACTTATTATGTCGTTATGATTGTTTTTTTAAATCAAATCAAGCATAGCACCAGCGCAAGAAAAACAGTAATAATAAAATGGCACACTACTATTCATTATTTGCGACATAATAGTAGCGTAACGGTCGGTTTGTGCAAACCAAAGGAATGATATTACTAGCAATGGAGATGCCATGAGCCAGCAGATTGAGCTGTTCGAGATTACCAATCCCTGTATTAGCGTTTGCACCAGCAATAAAAAGGGCTACTGCTTTGGCTGTCTGCGCAGTCGTAAGGAGCGTCAATTGTGGCATGAGATGACTAACGAGCAGCGCCGTGAGGTGTTAAGGCTAATCGCAGGACGCAAGCAGCGTATTGAGCAGATGCGCCAGCGTAAAGGTGAGCAGTTAGGGTTTGATTTTGAAGAAGTAGTTGAAATTGGGGAGTTGTTTAAAGAAAAATAGTTATTAAATTTTTTTCTATCTAGACTTCTTGCTAGTTGTGGGTAATAGTATCGGAACTTCAAATTGAACTCTACTTACTGAACTATTCTGCAGACTGTTTGAGCTTGTTGAAGATACAGAAATAGAGCCTACAGACTCTCCATCATTTGATGCAGTTTGAGATTCATTTACTGTAACTGCTATATCGAATCCAATTTTTTGTAATAAAATTCCAGTCTCTTGGCAAAATGCTTGTCCTTCAGCAGCACTATTAAATACTGCTGTTGCAGGGTTTATATTAGCATTGTGAGTCTGGCCATACTCCTGCGCTGCCACCACCCCTTTAATAATCTGCTTTAATGTTTCTGCAACGAAATCATCTAGTTTCATAATTTATCCAATAAAGAAAGAAAAAATGAACTAATTGTAGCAATACTTCCTGCATTAGGTAGTCCATTTAGAAGCATTTGCACAACTGCTTTACTTGGTTTACCATCTCCAAATTGAGCTTCAACTGCATCAATAACTTCATAAGATGCCCGTTGCTCTTCTTTGGAAAGGTTTAATCTACTAATTTCATCACGCAAAGCAACTATATGCTCTTGGATCTCTGAATTCGAATTTACAATATTGACAGAGTTATCTGTTGAATTTTGACTAAAGCGATTGTTTACTCCAGATATATTATAAGTAACATGCTGGACGGCAGCTTTTGCCTCAGGAAGACCAAGTTTAATCACATCCATCTGATAACCAGCAGGAATACTATGGAGTTTTTCATGAAAGCCTGGGTCGATAACTTTGTATGTTTCTTCTGCTCCATTACTCATCGAACGCTGGATTAAGTCACCTATTTCTACAAGAATGTCAGAGCGTTGGATGAAAATTTTATTTTTTTGTACGCTAGATTTAATATCTGAAACTACCTCTCCATTTTGCTTTAAGATTTTTATGGTGTCAGTCATTATTTC
This sequence comes from Psychrobacter sp. FME5, assembly GCF_014861375.1. Classification (NCBI taxonomy): domain Bacteria; kingdom Pseudomonadati; phylum Pseudomonadota; class Gammaproteobacteria; order Moraxellales; family Moraxellaceae; genus Psychrobacter; species Psychrobacter sp. FME5. The sequence continues at coordinate 8,418 of NZ_RRYX01000115.1, forward strand.
ATTAAACGGCATCTGTATTATTACTCCTTAACGAGATTACGCACACTTTAGCAGACAGAATAGTCAATTAAAAAATAAGAAAAGAACGTATCACTCTTTTCTATAAAGAAACTTGCTAGATTATGATATTACCTACTATTAAGGATGTTGACAGCAACAGCCTTCATAATCTAGTGTTCCTAAAGGATAGGTAGGTAAAAGCTCTATATACTTATCAATTGTTTCATCGTACACCTCTATTGCAAAGGTATAACAGCAAGGACATTCCTCTCGTCCATCATTGAAAGCGTGCTTAGAGCAGTAAAACTCAAAAGGTTCAATAATATTATGACGATAATCCACAAGAACATGAGTAGCAGCTTGATGACAGTTTTCACAAAATAACATTTCGTTCTTCCAAGTTAAAACTTATTTCTATCTTAATTAAAGGTCCTGCTAATACCTATGAACCTAATTTAAAATAATACTAATCGTTAATATAGCAACAAACACGATATCGCACACGCTGTATTTTGGAAAATATTTATGCATTTTTAAATCCTGAACAAAAAAATCACATCGCAATTTTTTATAAGTGAATTATTAAGAAATAGAGAGCTGACGATGACCTGAGAACTGAGAACTGAGAACTGAGAACTGAGAACTGACAAGAAATTGCATGTCAATTCCCCGTTCGCAAGAGCCAATACTTTAAATAGGATTGGGTGGTAGGTCGTATTGTAGATATATAGAAATAGTGGACAAAGAAAAGCCCCCTAACAACTAAGTTAGGGGGCTTTATCTAGGAATAGAGAGCTGACGATGACCTACTCTCACATGGCCGGAGCCACACTACCATTG
>NZ_RRYX01000116.1:0-9062 GCF_014861375.1 Psychrobacter sp. FME5
ACGTTACTTTAATCAAAACCTCTTATCAGGTGTCCTAAATTAGTTGACCACTACATACCGTATCACCAGCATCGGAGTGTAATAAGCCACCCATGAGTATGTCGTTCGGATTGGCAACCACGCTAAGCACCTCACAAAAACTGACCCCGCAGATGCAGCAAGCCATTAAATTGCTACAGCTCTCTAGTCTTGAGCTTGCGCAGGAGGTTCAGGCGAAGCTGGACAGCAATCCATTGCTGGAGCGTATTGAGGAAGATGAAGATGAATACGAGACCAGTAATGAAAAAAATAATGAAGCGATAAATGAGTTTGGTGAGCCATTAACGCTAGATACTTGGAATCAAAATGCTGAGGCTGATTCTTTTACCACATCCTCTACCGCTAGTAATAACGACGATACTTTTGAATACGATGACCGTGTTAGTGACAGCTTGGATAAGTTGCAACAAGCCAGTTTCGATGATGACGCAATAGACAGTTATGATATGGATAGCTATGCAATAGATAGCTATGATGGTGATAGTGTTGATAACAGTCGCTTTGATAGTAGCAATATCGGCTCGGGCAGTACATCGAGCGCATTAGCACGCTCAGATTCTGATGACTTTGATAGCTATCAAGGCAGCACCACCGCCACGATTCAGGATCATGTACGCTGGCAGCTAAATTTTAAACGTCTCTCTGAGATAGATACGCTCATTGCTGAATATTTAATGGATTCTATGGATGACATGGGTTTTATACAGCTTGACATTGACGAGTTGTTACAAAGCTTTGATACCATGGCAAGTTTTTATCAATGGGATGAGCGCGTCGAACACGACGAAATAATGGCGGTGTTACATATTATTCAATCCTGCGATCCGCTTGGTGTTGGTGCCCGTCATTTAAGTGAATGCCTGGCGATTCAACTGTCCAAGCTTGCGCCCGACACCGAGTATCTAAAACAAGCAAAAGCGTTATTGTCAGCCAGTGAGCATTTAGTTAGCAATAATATCAAAGTGCTTATTGAGCAAACAGGGCTCACCGCTTATGACATCACACCTGCACTCAATCTATTGCGCACCTTAAACCCCTCACCCGGATTGCTATTTCAAAGCAATCAGCCAGACTATACCCAGCCGCCAGCCAGCTATGATATTCCTGATGTATTAGTCACGCCTACTCGTCGCCGCGACGGTAATGTCACCACATTTATGGAAACACAAGACGATGGCTGGTATGTGCGCCTCAACCCTGACACCCTGCCAAAGCTACGGGTCAATCAAGAATATGCCAACCTCGTCAAACGAGGTGATGACAGCCCCGATAATCAATATCTGCGCGAAAATCTTACCGATGCACGCTTGTTTATTCGCAGTATTGAAGAGCGCAATCAAAACCTATTAAAAGTGGCGACCAGTATTGTGCGCTATCAGCAACAATTTCTGCAGTATGGTGCGACTGCCATGCAACCGCTTATATTAAAGGTAATCGCCGAAGAAGTAGACTTGCATGAATCTACCGTCTCGCGGCTCACCACCAGTAAGACCATTTTGACCCCGCAAGGGTTATTCTCCCTCAAGTACTTCTTTTCATCCCACGTCAGCAGCACAGATGGTGACATCTCATCGACTGCCATTAGCGCTATGATTAAGCAGCTCATCACCGATGAAAATCCGAAAAAACCATTCTCCGACAGTCGAATAAAAGATTTTTTATTAATAGAAGGTATCGATATCGCCAGAAGAACAGTGGCCAAATATCGTGAAGCAATGAATATTGGTTCATCTACCCAGCGCAAAAAGAAATATTAGTGTCTTAATTCAATAGGTTATCAACTAACTGACAGCATCATCAATAATTCTATTTCAAAAATAAAAAATAAAATTTTTTGATTATATAGAAACATTGAAGAAACAACTGCTTTTATTACATTTAATTACAACTTACTGGCTTGCTACTATTCAATTTTCATGACAAATTAGAGTCATACCAACAACAAAATCCAAGTGTCGATTTAGCATATTTAATCACTTCAATAATTAAAGAGATGAGAGAATGGTACGTTTACATTTTGCTAAAGGCGCTGGTTATAAAGCCTTGGTTAATAAAAAAACGAGGGCAGTTATTGGTAACGCAGGATGATAAAAGCAGGAATGCTCATTCATCTGTTGATTGTAAGTATCAATGTAAGCAACGATAAAAGGACAATAATATGAATGTTTCTATCAGTGGTCACCATATCAGTATTACCGATGCAATGGACACAGCAGTTCGTGAAAAGCTTGAAAAAGTAGAGCGTCACTTCGATCAGATTCAAAGTATTAAAGTGATATTATCGCTAGATAACAGCGGCGCAAGTGACGGTGGTAAAAAAAGTCATAAAGCTGAAGCGATTATGCGAGTCTCGGGTAAAGAGATGTTTGTCCAAGCGCTTGACGATGATATGTATAAAGCCATCAATGAGATGGCAGACAAACTTGATAGACAAGTACGCAAATATAAAACCAAAATGGAGAGTAAAAAGACACAGGGTGCAGGGCGTGATGGACGCTATGAAGAGCTGACGACAGCAGATGCAGCTCCTGCAGTTTGATTTTATAATGTATGTTTAGGGTGTTTGAGGATAAATGGCTGCTGGCTAATATAATAACAAATAGTATCAATGGCCATATCTTTAGATATCTCTGAACCAAACATATAAAAAGGGAAAGACCTCAAACGTGCGAGACGTTGAGGTCTTTTTTATTGTCCGCTTCTTTAGAAAATCGACTATAGTAAACTTAACACTATCAGCCTCTTTGAGTGTAGAAAAACGCTTAGCCACCACCAACTGCTTGTACTACTTCGATGCTCATACCTTCAACAATATGCATTTTATCAAGCTCACTTTTTGGGATAAGATCACCGTCCACTTCTACGGCATAACGTCCTTTACTGAGTCCAAGCTCATTGACGACCATTTGTACCGTCTGGTGAGTGGTCTGTAGGTTTTTACCGTTCACACTGATATTGCTCATAAAATATACTCCTTAATCAACTAAAATTATCAATCAAGATTACTTTTTGCAGCATTGTCACCATTCAGGTGGTATTTGACATTTCTTTTATTAGCAATCGGTTATTTCATCGCCGAGTTATTGAGTTTAAATGCCGACAGCGCCAACCATAGCCAACCTGCAATCATCAGAACGCCACCGATAGGGGTAATCGCTCCAAACCAAAGCGGCGCGCCAAGCGTCATCGCATATAAGCTACCCGCAAATATTAAAATACCTATTTGCAATAGCCATGCAGTGGTTTGAGTGGCATATTTGAGTCGAATCAATAGGCCAACCAGCAGTAGGCCAAGACCATGGACAAATAAATACAGGGTTGCAGTATGCCACCATTCGAGTTGTTGAGTGCTGGCGATGTTTGTTAGACCATGCGCGCCAAAGGCGCCCAAAGCCACGGCGATGGCCATATTAATCGCTGCAATACCTATCCAATTTAACATGACAAACTCGTATTATTTAAAGGCGCTTTATTTAAGAATGCTTTATTCAAAGGGTACCCGCGACTGGAATATAGTCAGGTCAATATAAAGGAGATGCAGTGGGACTGCTATCAATTTTTTGTAGCCTCTGTCGGCGTAGGCACAGCAGGCAAGAAAAATTTTTACCAGTCACGCATCATAATGTCGTGTATGTATTTTATTTGGTATCGACCATATCACTGCGACTGAAAATAACAGCTATTGAATGTCATCTGGCAAAATAACGCTATCAATAGTCATGGCATCGCGAATTTTGTCCATGGCATTTTTTTCGATTTGGCGTACACGCTCGGCAGAGATAGAATAGACCGCTGCCAATTCATGCAAGGTTGATTTTTGCTCAGACAGCCAACGCTGCTCGACGATATCGCGTGAACGGTCATCGAGGGTATCCATGGCTGCTATCAACGCTGATGAGTTATTTTCTTCCCAATCTGCTTCTTCTAGCTGCTCAGCAGGATCAATACCATCCTCTAAAAATAGCTGCGGCGCATAACGTCCATCATCATCATCGCTAGATTGCGCTTCAAATGAGGCATCATAAGAGGTCAAGCGCGACTCCATCTCTAACACTTGCTTGCGCGTCACGTTTAAATCGTTGGCAATCGCATCTGCTTCTTCTAATGTCAGCTGGTTATTGGTTTTTTTAAGACTGCGTAAATTAAAGAATAGCTTACGATGGGCCTTGGTCGTCGCGACTTTCACAATGCGCCAGTTACGAATCACGAATTCATGAATCTCCGCCTTAATCCAATGCACAGCAAACGATACCAAGCGTACGCCTTTATTGGGATCAAAGCGTTTCACCGCTTTCATCAAGCCTAAGTTACCTTCTTGAATTAAGTCCGCTTGCGGCAAGCCATAGCCCGAATAACTACGGGCAATATGAATGACAAAGCGCAGGTGCGACATCACCAGCAGCCGCGCGGCTTCCACATCGCCTTCATCATAATAGCGATGAGCCAGCTCTTGCTCTTGGGTCGGTGTCAAGATAGGAATTTGATGCACAGTATTGATATAAGCACCCAGATTGACCCCAGGCGCTGATAAATGAGTCGGCATCGCTGGCACCAAATCACGGGTACTGGTATTACCAAGTGCACTCGAATCGTAAGGGGGTCGCTGTGCGGCAGCTTTCAATGCTGCATCACGCGCTTCGTTTTTTACAGGAGCTGCATCGTCTTTTTTACTCGTTTTTGCAGCATCATTAGAAGTATTAGCCATATTCTTGACCTTGGTTAAATAGTGACGCAAATAGTCAGATAAAATCTTTATAGTTGTAATTGTAAAGGATAGCGATGCTTAGTTGCTATCAGTTTTGGTAATGATGAAGTGATATATTGTATCAAAAGGCTGTGATGATATGCTATCAGCAGGCGGCTGCTTAGTGGAGTTATGTAGCGTTAGTAGCAGCTGCTCTGTGGTATCTGTTTGCTGGCTTTGTCGACAAAAAGCCATGATATCTGCTTGTGAGTTGGGGTCTGTTGCGACCACGTATAAAGACTCATTAAGGCCAACATTGCGTAGCGCTACCTTGGTTTTTAGTAACGGCATCGGGCAAGCCAGTCCGCGACCATCGACGAAACGCTTGATAGTGAGGCTAGGTTGCTTTTCGTTTGTGGTGTCATTGAGGTTAGCATCGTCAACACTGTTGTTATCGCTATCTACTGGTAGCAATGCTAGCAGTGGTCTAATCGACTGCTGCTCTGCCTCAGGTAAATGCTCTGATAAAAGTATCTGGTAAGAGGCTCGTATCATGATGGAGTGGCTATCAGCGGACATAAAGGTAACCTTTAAAATATCAATAAATATGTCAGTACACCACTTGGCCATATTCGTTGGTTTTAACATTTCACGCTGACACAGCGGTTATTTTGCTGTGCAACATGCATTACAGTTCACCATTATAGCAAATTGCCACTCTTCAATTGCAGTTGAATATAATCAACGTCATGTTCGGTTCACTAGAATCACATATATATAGTGGATTCACTTTACAACCGAGACAGTGCTATTGGCTATAAATTTTTTGCCGCCTCTGTCACGCCTGCGAACAGCAAGCAAGAAAAGTTTATAGCAATAGCAGGTTACTATTTGCTTTATTATAAACGTATCCATTTTATATGGGATTGACTAAAGCCATGTTGCACAATAGTGACGGGCAGCTGAGTTATTGGTAGTCGAGTACAGACTAGAATTGACCTTATATAAACAAGCTCGTATAGTCGAAAAAACATTGTCATTACTCACCTGTATAGGATACGCACTTGTACCACTCTAATAGACAGTCGATGCTTGGTAGAGCGCTCATGCACCAGTCAAATACACACGAGGAAGCCACGCGTTCGCGAGCGGTGATATCGCCTTTTTATCAATATAACAAGTACCAATATAAAAAGTACCAATATAAAAAGTGTCAGCATAGAAAGTCTCAGGGCAAAACAAGCCTTCTGTCTATAGCCGTGTCGAGCGCTATTAGGCTGGGAGGGTTAGCGGTATTACTGATAGTGACTAGTACTGCCAATAGTAGTGATGGCAACATGAGAGGTGCGAGCGGTAACCAAATCGCGGCATTCAATGATAACTCATGGCAGTCTACAGGCTCAAAAGATTTAAACTTACCCAATTTGCGCGGGCAAAGCTTAAGCTTCGCGGAACAATATCAAAATAAGCTGCTCGGTGAATGGTCGCTACGCAACGTCAATGGTCGCACCAAGATGGAGCACGACCCTTGGATTCAAGAAACGATCAAAAATATGACCTGGCGCCTCAATGCCCAAGCACGACAGCAGGCACCAATGGGCTTGGTTATTATTGATAACCCAAGTATCAATGCTTTTGCAGCACCAGGCGGTGTCATTGGTCTCAATACAGGGACAATATTGGCCGCCAGCAGTATGGATGAGCTGGCCAGTGTGGTCGCCCACGAAGTCGCTCATATTAGCCAGCGTCATTATGAGAGTGGTGTTGATGAGCGCAAAAAAGCCCTGCTGATGCAGATAGGCGGTATGCTAGCAGCGATTGCAGCGTCAGCCGTCGATGGTGATGCAGCGGCGGCGGTGATGATGGGCAGCCAAACTGTGACGATGAATAACACCATGGCGTTTAGCCGTAGTAATGAGCGCGAAGCTGATCGGGTAGGGATGCAAATCATGACCCAAGCGGGCTATGACCCGAGAGCCATGCCACGGTTCTTCGCTACGATGAACCAACGCAGCCAGCTGAATCAAGTTGAAAATCGATTTTTACCCAGTTTTGTACGCTCGCATCCATTGAGTAATGAGCGCTTAAGTGAATCACAGAGTCGCGCGCAGCACTATCCACCATTGTCATTGAATCGGCAGCAGCGCCATCAAGCATTATTTGATTTGCTCTATTGGCGTGTTCAAAGCACTGGCAAGCATGCCTCTGAGACAGAATTAACGACAGCCGCCAAAAATAGCGCGGGTGCTAAGTTGGCTCTGATGCATTGGTATGGTGAGCAGCAGCGCTTTACAGATGCTATCGACGTGCTGGCTGAGATTAATCAACTACCGCCTGTACAGCGTCAAAAACTAGAGCCTTTACTGTCAATTACCCATAGTCAAATTTTGACGGAACAAGGTAAGTGGTCACAAGCTGCTGAGATATTAGAGAACCAGCAGCGGCTATCTCCTGAACGCCGTGACCTGCGTCTGTATCTGGCTGAAGCACTGACCAATAGCAATCAGCCCATCAAAGCACAGGCACTACTCAAACCATTGACCGAACAGCAGCCAAGTGACCGTTATGCTTGGCAAAGTTTGCAATTGGCCAATGAAAAACTGGCCAAAACCACCGATTCTACACCACTAAAAAACATTGCCACTATTAATGCGCTACGCTATCGCAGCCATGACCAGTTGTGGAGTGGTCGTTATGAGAGCGCCCTGACCTCATTGACCCAAGCCAAGCAACTGGCGGAGAAGCTGCAAACGACTGCGCAAGCCAATAGTGCTCGTCCACTACTTGCCAATATTAATGCCGAAATCAAAGCGGTAAAAACCGCCAAAGACTTCGAGCCTTAGGCGGTTATTTTTTTAACGTGTCAGCTTTTAACTTACCAATCTCTAAACTGCCACTACTGTTGTAAATCGGCTAATGAATCATAGGTTTTAGCCTTGTAGAGCGTCTTTTACCAGCTTAGAGATGAGGGCAGGGTCAGCGCGACCCGCGGTTTTATTCTTTAATACACCCATCACGCTACCCATATCACGCATAGAAGTGGCACCTTGCGCCGCGATTTCTGCATTGACCAAGGCAGCAAGCTCGTCATTGTCCATTTGTTTGGGCATAAATTCATTGATGATATCGATTTCAAACTGCTCTTTGGCGGCTAAGTCATCACGATCATTTTCTGTAAAAATACCAAGCGATTCTTGGCGCTGTTTTAGCTGTTTTTGTAACACGTCTAAAACAGCTGCATCATCGAGTTCTATTTGACGGTCAATCTCGATTTGCTTGACGACTGCTTGCACGTTGCGCAATACTTTAACACGCTCAAGCTCACGCGCTTTCATAGACGTTTTAATGCTGTCTGATAGAGTCTGTTTAAGTTGGCTCACGGTTATTATTCCTTATTAGTATGGATAAAGCTTTAGATAATAAACTGCTGATAATTTTTTCTGCAAAAAGACTTGGTGTTAGGGGCTGAGTATTAGGGGCTGAATTCTATACAGCGCCTACCTAGGGCGTGATAAAAAAATTGTAGCATAAAAAACGCCACTGATATCAATCGATAACAGTGGCGTTAGTGTAGCGCTAGTATTTAGCTAATCGTATTGTCGATTAGTACATACGAGTGGTACGAATAGTTTCGCGTTGTAATTTTTTCTTATAACGCTTTACGGCAGCTGCTTTTTTACGCTTGCGTACTTGCGTTGGTTTTTCATAAAACTCACGCTTACGTACGTCTGATAATACACCAGCTTTTTCACAAGCACGTTTAAAACGACGGATAGCGATGTCAACTGGTTCGTTTTCTTTAACCTTAACTGCAGGCATGAAGACTCCTCGATTAGGATGAGATATAAGGGCATTAGTTTGGCTGTGTATTAGTATTTAGCCGTAATATCTCAAGATTACTGGCATCAGCTCAAACTAGGATAATCTTGCGCAATAGCACAAGGGCGCCTATTTTAATTAAAAATAGCAGCAAAGTCAAAGACTTTAGCGTATCTGTTTTGAATTATTGCAAACAAAGATAACTTAGCAGTATGCAACTAACGGAGTCTTATTTTAAATAGAAATGTTAATATTTTTAATAAAATTTGGCTGTGTTTTAATAATGTGTTGATTAATTTAATGATAGAATAATGGTGTTATAGTAGTTTTGATTTAAGCAAACAAAAGGAATTGGTGGTGTTCTAAAAAGTATGCTGGCATCAGACGTAGCCATAATTGATGTAAAAGAACACCATATCAAACACTTTGAAGTGATTATCGAGCTTCTTAGAGAAACAACAGGTTTTTCTAACCGCTCGTCTTAATCGGTGTCTAAGGCGACAGTTATTACCCTCTATAC
>NZ_RRYX01000117.1:0-9026 GCF_014861375.1 Psychrobacter sp. FME5
TTCATGTACGGTTCTTAGGGGAGAGGATTGTGGCAACACAACCCTTTTACCCGATAATGGTTTTGCGAGTGCGGTGTGACTCATGACCGCGATGTTAATGCGGCAAAAAACATTCTTGCGCTCGGGCTTGAGCGTCTAGCGGTAGGAATCCCCTCCGTTTAGGGAGGGGAGGAAGTCAACAAAAGCGTTCAGGTTGCCATTGCCTCCTTAACGCTTTTTTTATTTTTCGATCGTGAGTTTTCGATTTTAATAGAGCGATTCTTTCCAGTTTCGACTGACAGTATTTTGACGATGTGCAGCTGACAATGTGCTTGTGTTCAGGTACTATGGAATGATGAGTTATCTAAGCGTGAGCGTTTGTTTTGAACGCCCTATATCTGCCAATATGGCAGTTATATCGTATGGCTTAGATGATGTTTATTTTTGCTGCTGATGGTATGTTATGACTGAACCGACCGCAAAGCCGAACGCACAAGCCAGTAGTCACCAAGGCTCTACCGCGTCTGCTAAAGAACAAAGCAATATGAATAAAACTAACGCTAAAGACAGCGTAAAAGACCAGGTTAAAGATAACCAACGTCTTAGCGAAAGTGAGCAAAAAGACAAGGTGGTTGAGACACCTGATAAAGCTATGCTTTTGGCGCTTTTTACCTTGCCAGATACTGAAAAATCAGTCACTCAAGACGCTGTCATCAAAGAAACTGCCACCAAAAAAGCTGCTACTGAAACAGGCGGTGAGCTGCCTAACACCAGTACGACCATGCAAAACACTACTGCCAGCGAGACCAATGTCGCCGCGCAGCGTGTGGCGCTTTATCATACCCAGCATGAGCGTACTCGGCTACTATATCTAGCCTCCACTGCTACGCGTCCCACTTACTTGGTACAAACGCTGAAAACACAGTTCGCAGAATATCAGCAATACTTGCTGGCTCAGCAGCTCGACAAGCGTGGCTTGATGGATACTGATGGGCTAGAGCGTCTCTGGCAGCAGCTACATGTGGTCGATGATATTATTGCCGATATCGTGCGTCATATGCCAGCCCAACAACCGGCAGGGTGGCAGCTGACTACACAAGATGGGCGTAACCCACTGTGTTTTGCCACTGTCGGCAAGCTCAAAAACGGCAAACCTGTTTTGGACCAAGGCAGTCTCAACGGTTATGTGCTCGGGCACTTTGGGGTTAGTAGCTTCACTTATGATCGCGGCTATTATATTGGTCACGTGGTTGGTTACTTATTTAGTTGTTATTTCTGCGCCCATCTATCTATTAGTTATGGCGTCACAGCGCTGGGTCAGCAGGTGGTTGCCGATTATGATTATGCCAGTCTTGAGACCCCGCATATGGTGAGGCTACTACAAGGTCTGGATGGTTATTGTAAAAAACGTATTTATCAATTGGCGGTGATTTGTGCCCGATTGAGCGTCTTTGCCAGCGATAAGCGTATCGAAAGAATGCTGATAGCAGAGGTCAATGACTTTGATAAAAAGTTGCAACAACAGCATTTAGATGTGTTGCTATTACAAGGCATAATGCCAGATAGTAGCGACTCTACGCCGCTTTTCTAAATCGTTGACTGTCTATAGTCGATTCCAAATAAAACAGATAGATTCTATTTTGATGCGGAACTGGTATAGACTTTCTGGCGTGCTGTGCCTGCGCAGACAGAGGCTGCAAAACTTATGTTTTAAACGAAAGTGTTCCAGCCCCGCTGTATCGCTTTTATATTGAACTGACTATATTTTGAAATCCTGATTTATAACCTTTTTTCATTGGCCGTCTTAGGATATCTGCTGCTATGCCCGCTTATCATTTTAAAGCGCTTGACGATCGCGGCAGTGTCCAAAAAGGCTTGCTCGAAGGCGATTCTGCGCGCCAAGTACGTCAGCAACTGCGTGATAAACAATGGACGCCTGTTGAAGTTAGCGCGGTCAATGATCGACAAAACCAAGATAAAAACCGCCATAAAAAACCCTCTGCTTATGAATTGGCACTGCTCACCCGCCAACTATCGGTATTGCTCGCTGCTGGTATTCCATTAGAGGAAACACTTGCAGCTGTCGCCAAGCAATCGCCAAAAACCCATATCAAATCTCTCATGCTCGCCGTGCGCTCGCATGTATTAGAAGGCCTGAGTTTAGCGCGAGCGTTGCAGCAAGCGGCGAGTTTTCCACCGCTATACATTGCTACTATCGCCGCTGGAGAGAAATCAGGGCATTTAGATTTAATCCTCAATCAGCTGGCCGATTACACCGAAAACCGCTTTGCCCTACAAAATAAAATTAAAGTTGCTATGGTCTATCCGATTGTGCTGATGGTGATGGCAATTTGTGTGATTATGGGTTTGATGAGCTTTGTGGTGCCCAAAATTGTCAAAGTCTTTGAACAGTCTGAGCAAGCACTACCGCTGATTACCCAGGTCGTTCTGGCGATGTCGAACGCCATTACCCAGTGGTGGTGGCTGATGCTACTGGTATTGGCAGGGACGGCCTTCTTATTTTATCGTTTTGCCCAGACGCAAGCCGGTAAATTGGCCATAGACAGCACGGTACTAAGATTGCCAGTACTGGCGCGATTATCAAAAGGGCTTAATGCGGCGCGCTTTGCCAGTACACTGGCGATACTCGTACGCTCAGGCGTGCCGTTGATTGAAGCGTTACATATTGGCGCTGCGGTGACGACCAATTTACATATTCAAAAAACCATCATTACCGCTGCTGATAGGGTCACCGAAGGCTCGAGCCTATCGAGTCAATTAGAAAAATCTGCCTATTTTCCGCCAATGATGGTACAAATGATTAAAAGTGGTGAAAACTCGGGAGAGCTGGAAAATATGCTCAGTCGCGCCGCCAATATGCAGGAAGCCGAAGCCACTAACTTTATCAGCACTTTACTGTCGTTACTTGAGCCGCTGATGCTGGTATTGATGGGCGTAATAGTGATGATTATTGTGATGGCGGTGATGCTACCCATTGTTAATATGAATGATTTGGCAGGTTAGGGTGTGTCCTCAATGCAATCGGCAAATATCTAAATATTCTAGCAATCTGACTTAAAGCTTAGCTAAGTTTCTTAAGTTTTGCTTACTGTTGTAGATTATTGACCACATCCTGTTTCTTCTTTCGCTAAATCCAGCATTAGGCTATAGTGAGCTTCAACTAGGGCGTGTCCTCATTTTGAAAATGGTGATAAAAATGAGATAAATTGCAGTCAAACAAGGAAAATAGCACAGATAATATCAAGATATTAGCCAGCTATTTGACACAGTTTGGCAAGATTTAGCCATTTTTAGCCCATTTAGTTGATTTCGTTCAGATTGAGGACATGCCCTAAGTATTGATATTTAAATATCGCTACCTTGAGTTTGCAATCTCAGTGCTAACAGTCATATCTAATAATGTTATGGCAGTGGTGGATAAAAATAAAATCATCGTCTATAGTTGCAATCACTTCATTGTTAATTCAATATTCAGGTATAACTGTGATAATAAAAGCGACGATTATGATTAATAAGACCAAAGTAAACACCACTTTACCAAGCTCAGAAACCACCACTCAAACCTTTTCAGCAGCTAGCAGTAAACAGATGGCAGCATCTGTACAGCGTAGCCAGTCTGGTTTTACCCTGATTGAGATTATGGTCGTCATTGTGATTTTGGCGATTCTTGCTGGCCTTGTGGTGCCTAACATAGTGGGACAGAGTGATAAAGCGAGGATAAAGACCACTGAAATAACCTTGTCCTCAATATCTAATGTATTAGATCAATATAGAGCTGACAATGGTCGCTATCCAACGACAGCACAAGGTTTAGACGCACTGACCACGCCGCCTGCGGAAGCCAAAAATTATCCTGACGGCGGCTATATTAAAGGTGACTATCCAACAGATGGTTGGGAGAATGAGCTTCAGTATGTCTCTCCAGGTAGTGAAGGCCGCCCTTATGATTTGTTTTCTCTGGGCGCTGATGGACAGCAAGGTGGCGAAGGTCAGGATGCCGACATTTATGCCAAGCTATAAGCGCTAGCCCGATAATTTTTCGGAGACGTTACGGGCGCTATATCTGCTGAGAAGTAAACCGCCTACTGGTTAAAGCACTTCTAGTGATATCTATATATCAACCAATAAGGCGTTATTGGTTGATATTTTTTATGAATATATTGAAATATCATTGTTTAATATGCTCAGTTCAAAGTAAAAGCATCGTTTATAAAAATCAGTTATTGAAGCCATCAGAGGTAACCCTATGTTTATCACAATGCCAACATCAGCGCTAACATCAAAACCAGCCAACAAAAATAAAGGTGCTGCTAAAAAGTTTTATGCACTTACTATTGCCAGTAGCTCAATAGTGGCAGCATTGGCAATGACCTCCATGCCAACGCAGGCTGCAGGTCTGGGCGAATTATTTGGTAATAACAATGCAGCACAATCTAAATTCTTGCCAGTCGATAAAGCGTTCCAAGTGGACAGCATTACTAAAGTAACGTCTAAGGGCACGCGTTTATCGATCGCTTTTGATATTACACCTGGTCATTATGTTTATAAAGATAAGCTTACTTTAAATTTCCCCAAAGGTATCAGCGCCGTCCCATTTACTTTTAATCAGTCGCCGGTTTCTATTGACGATCCAACCTTTGGTAAAGTGCCTGTGTTTACCCAAAAAAGCATGGTAGCAACCACGACTCTTACGACTAAAAATGGCAAAGCGGCAAAAAATGTGCCGGTTGTTATTGGCTGGCAAGGTTGTGCAGAATCAGGATTGTGCTACCCACCAGAAAAGATTAAAACCACGCTCAATATTGCCACACGCAAATAAGCGGGTACATAAATAAGCCGTCAGTAGTAATTTTAAATAGCAGTTATAAATAGGTAGCGTTTCATGTCCATTAAGACACCAAAAACCATCTCGTCAGTTCAAACGGCATCATTAAGCAGGCCATCACTAACGGTAAATAAACCGGCAAAAAAGTCTTATTTATTGGCATTTGCTATTGCGGTCAGCTCTTTACTGACAGGGCTGACCGCGACCACCATGACCACGCAGGCGGCAGGATTGGGGGATTTGTTTGGTAACAATCAAAGCGCTGCGCAGTCGGAATTTTTATCGGTGGACAAAGCGTTTCAAGTGAGTAGCAGCACTAAAGCTGCCAAATCTGGGACGCGCTTATCGATTAACTTTGATATTACTCCAGAGCATTATGTTTATAAAGATCAGCTGAAACTCACATTGCCTGCTGGTGTGAAGGCCGCACCTTTTACCTTTAGTCAATCGCCTGTCTTAATCGATGATCCCACCTTTGGCAAAGTGCCCGTATTTGATCAAGTCAATATGGTCGCGAGCACTACCTTGACCAGTGCCGATGGCAAAGTGGTGGACAATGCAGGGATAGTGATTGGGTGGCAAGGGTGTGCCAAAGCTGGGCTTTGCTATCCGCCAGAAAAGATTAAAACCACCGTTAATATTGCTGCTGCAACATCAGAAACGCTAAATGCAGCGGATGGCAATAGTCTTGAAGCAGGTAGCCTTGAAGCCAATAACCTTGAAGAAAGAGGCCTTGAAGCAGGTAGCCTTGAAGAAAATAGTTTGGATACAGAATCAGGACTGTCGGGCGATGAGGTGGTCGACTATGCTTTACTCGAAGATGATTCTTTAGAAGGTGAGTTAACAGGCGCCACTACTATTTCTGGCGCAGACTCCGAAGTATCAAATAATAGTGCGGCTAATGATACGGTAGCCGCCGCCAATGACTTAGAAGAAAGTGATCCATTTGGTCTGGCCAAGCACCCTTGGTTGGCACTGGGCTTATTGTTTTTAGCCGGTTTGGGCTTAGCGCTAACGCCATGCGTATTACCGATGCTGCCGATTGTTGCTAATATCGTCGCTCGTCAAAAAAATCCAACGGTCAAAAAAGGCGTTATCTTAACCACTAGCTATGCGATAGGGGTGTCTATCGCTTACGGCATCCTAGGTGCGGTGATTGCAGTATTTGGTGAATCATTAGGAATTATTGGTTGGCTACAAAATCCAATAATCTTGATTAGCTTTGCGGTAATATTCGTTTTGCTGGCTCTTTATATGCTAGAGGTGTTTACGATTCGTCTACCGTATTTTATCACCAGTAAGATGCAGGGTTTAAGCCAAGCTGGTGATAGTAAAATGGGCAGTGCAGGCGGCAGTTTAGTCGCAGGGTTTCTATCGGCATTGGTCGTCTCACCTTGTGTCTCCGCGCCGTTATTTGGTGCATTGCTTGCCGTCTCGACAATAGGCAGTCCGCTACTTGGTTTTGCCGCTTTATTTATGCTCGGTTTTGGTTTGTCCGCGCCGCTTATTTTAATTGGGGCAACTCAAGGCAAAATTATGCCAAAGGCTGGCGAGTGGATGAACTGGGTCAAGCAAGGTTTTGCCTTACTGCTATTCGCCGTGGCATTGTTATTGATTGAGCGGGTGTTTATCTCGCCAGTGATGCTCTTGGTTTGGGCATTATGGTTTATGGTGGTGGCAACATGGGCATGGAGCTGGTTGGGTAAAGCGCGTATGCTGACTCAAGCTTTAGGGCTTATCGCTGGGATTTGGGCGGCTTGTTTGGTGATTGGTGCGGCGCTTGGTAATGACGATAGCTTGCATCCGCTAGAGTCGTTGAGTGCTGCTCCGATGCTCATGCAACCAGCAGACGGTCAAGCTGGCGGTGTCAATAACGCGAGCAATGCCTCAGACAAGTACATTACGACGCTAGCAGAATTGGATGCCATCACCGCTGCTAACCCTAAAGTCTTGGTTGATTTGACCGCTGACTGGTGTATTGAATGCCGTATTATGGATAAAAACTTATTTACCAATCGCCCAGCGCAAATGCAAGACTGGCAGTTAGTGAGATTAGATATCACTGAGACCACGGCTGACTCTAAAGCTATTTTGGCGCGCTATAAGTTATTTGGGCCGCCGACACTGTTATATTACCAAGACGGGCAGCTAACTCAAAAACAAGTGGGTGAAATTGGTCGTCAGGAGTTTGAGCAGACGTTGACCGCACTTAATAAATGATGCAAAGCCGATAATTTTAGTCTTATCCTCTCAAGACAAAAAAGCCAATATACCGATTCATGGTATGTTGGCTTTTTACTTATTCCTACTTACCTGTTTATTATGCAGCGATAAGGCTAGTATACTATCTATATTTTCATTACAATAAAGTAACAATATCGCAGGCTGATTACAGATCGTCATTACGGTCTTCGATGTCTACGATTTATCTATCTTTACTGATACTTATTTCTTTAGCGATAACGCTAACAGCTATATTAACTATCTTATATACTCTGCTGGCAATCATGTCAGTAGACAAAGGATTTCTATGTTTGCTCATTATACTATTCAGCGTCATTCACAGCGTAATATTGCAGTGAATGGTCAAGCTGACAGCCCGCAATGGACCTTCCGTCAAAGTATGTACACTCCTCTGCGCATGGGCATTGTTATCGCGCTGAGTTGTACGGCGTTACAAGTACAAGCTGCCAATAATGATCAAGAATATAATGAATTACTACCATCAGAAGCGGCGTTCGAATACGAAGGTTATGAAGTAACGCAGGATAGCGATGAGTCGTTAACCAGTGCTGATCCATTAGCTCAACCTGCTAAAGTCGTTAGCAAGGAATTTGTCGCCCAGCAAGCCAAGCTGTTTTTTGAATGTACGGATGTACAGACTAGCGCTGCGCGTTTGGCTTGTTTTGATAAAGTCGCTGAGCAAGGTAAGACACCAAGCTATACGATGAACAAACAGTCAGTAGATTTGGCCAAAACCTTTAAGACCACTATTTCAGGTAAGCCGCAATTCGTTTTTGTAGAAGAAAACTCCACTATCGTTGCTGATGCCAGTAATGACTCTACTGATCCAGATGTCAGCCAAACAGCGACTTCTGAGAGTTTGGATACCATTGGATTGACCACAAGAGAAGCAAAGGTATTAGAGGATGTCGGTGTTACCCAAACTGATATCGAAAAATTTACGCCGCTGAGTTTGTCTTATGACTTGGATAAAAACAGCGAGCGTGGAACATGGACGGTAAGACCGCATCGACCGACCTATCTATTACCATTATTTTACACTTTTGATCCTAATTTAGGTCCCGATACGCCATCACAAGACAAAGAGTCTTTTACGTCTAACGATGTGCGCAATACTGAGCTAAAGTTCCAGTTGTCTTTAAAGACCAAAGTCGCAGAAGATTTGTTCGATACCAGTGCTGATTTATGGTTTGGTTATACCCAAGAGTCGCATTGGCAAGTCTATAACGAAGACAACTCTCGTCCATTTCGCGCCACTGATTATCAACCCGAAATATTTTTGACCCAACCGGTGACCGCTGACTTACCTTTTGGTGGGCGTCTACGCATGTTGGGCGCAGGTGCTATCCACCACTCAAACGGGCAAGACGATCCGTTATCACGCTCATGGAATCGTGCCTATTTGATGGCAGGGGCTGAGTGGGGCAAGCTGTCAGTGATACCGCGTCTGTGGGCTCGAGTAAAAAATGAGAACGCTGATAGCGATGATAATCCAGATATTGAGGACTTCATGGGTTATGGCGATGTCAAGTTCTTATATGATCTACCAGATCAGCAGAGCTTGAGTGGTACGTTACGCTACAACCCAAGCACCAATAAAGGGGCGGCGCAAATTGATTATATTTATCCCTTATCAAAAAACGTCAATGGCTTTGTGCAGCTATTCCAAGGTTATGGCGAGTCCATCATCGATTACAATCATGAAAACACCTCTATTGGCTTCGGTATCGTGCTCAATGATTGGAAAGGCTTCTAATATCAGCATATACCTTGATAATAGTTCATGCGTCGGTGGTGTTCTAAAAAGTATGCTGGCATCAGACGTAGCCATAATTGATGTAAAAGAACACCAAATCAAACACTTTAAAATGATTATCAAGCTTTTTTGAGAAGCAACAAGTCTTTCTAACCGCTCGTCTTAATCGGTGTCTAAGGCGACAGTTATTACCCTCTATAC
>NZ_RRYX01000118.1:0-8958 GCF_014861375.1 Psychrobacter sp. FME5
TGTGAGAAAACACAAAATGATGTGAGAAAACACAAAATGATGTGAGAAAACACAATTAAAAAAACAAGTGTTTTAATATGATATTTATGTTAGTGTTATTAAGTTAGTCGAGTCAAAAACACAAAATGATGTGAAGAAGAAAATAGTATAGGTAAGGGATGCTTATAAATATGAAAGATAATCTAGTAGTAAAATCTAATGACTTGGTTATAGCAACTTACACAATGACAACAAAAGAAAAGGAGTTGTTATTAGCTTGTATTAGCCAAATCGATAGCAGATCAGATACAGCTGATATATCGAAGCAAACAAAATTCACTGTCACTGTGCAAGAAATGAAGGACTTATTTTATAAAGGTAAGTCTCAAGACAATGCATTTAGAGATTTAGAGCAAGCAAGTAATAGGCTTTTCGATAGAGAGGTGACGATAAAGCTAGAAGGAGACAAGTGGATGCGTACCCGCTTTGTTAGCAGTGTTTTATTTAATCCTGATAGTAGCGAGGTGACTTTAGCATTTGCTGAAGATATTTTGCCTTATCTAACACAGTTAAAAGCTAATTTTACTAAATACAAATTAATCGAAATAACAGAGTTATCAAGTATTCATGCGATAAGATTATATGAACTAATTGTTATGTGGGTTAACCAGTATCAATATAGTAAACAGTTAGATCTCGATGACTTCCGTTATATTATGGGCGTAAAAGATAAGTACAAACAGTTTGGTCAGCTTAGAGAGCGTGTAATAGAAACTGCTATTAGTGAAATCAATGAAAATACTAACTATAAGATCAGTGTTGAATATAGAAAAGTTAAGCGCACTTACGTTAGTTTAACGCTAAAGTTTCATAAAAAGACTTTAGCTAAGCTAGCAAATAAAAGTGGAGTATTGTCACAAGATACCATCGAATCAATCGTTAATAATGTGCAATTTATGAATGATTATAATGACCACCCCTTGCTAAGCTATGAGGGCAAAATGAATACAGACATATTTAAGCGTGAAATGATAAATATCGTACAGCGAGAACCAGAAAGCTTCAACAAGAAAAATAAAGGTCTTGAAGCATATCTACCAAAGGTTAAGCAAGGAAGATAGTTCATTTATTCCAGGTGCCTTCACTGGTTCGGTCCCCTAGTGAGGACTTGAATCTTTGGCTGTAGGATAATGGTATCAGTGATTTTGCTCACTGAAATAGTCGTAGTGTACTTCGTGGTGTACTTACCATACATATTCTATCTATGATCGATGCGCTATACAGGCATCGATATAATAGTGTTAGATATGGATTTAGTGACTAAAAAATCATCAACGTGGATCATTAGCATTAAGCTGTCTGCTTAAAATCTCCCATGATGGTTTCTACAGTTTTTAAATGTAGCTTAATTAATCAACTGCCCATTTTTCTAACGTCCGATTGTCATAGCAATTCTCATCCTCATAGTCATCATAGCGATGATTTAAATCCGTTAATCTATTAGCAACTGTAATTATTACAGCACCGCTTCCTGAAGCACCCCAACTACTTTCGTAACGTATAAAACCTGGCTGACCTTTTGAACTGGTGAAATGATAAGTAGCATCACCCCATGTAGCATCATTTTTGTCACAAGATGATGCTATTTTTAACACTCTACCTGCACCAAAAAACTTGTTTATTTCACTTTTAGAAGGATTTTCCCCTTCATTTTGAATCATTATTTCAATAGCTGTCATGAAAGTTCTAGCACCAGTGATAGTAATTTCAGTAGCGCCAACATTAGGATTTTTACTGCTACCTACTTTGGTTGTGCCTTCCATCGTACTATCATGGGCGCCTGATTCGTAATACGGCCATTTCCATTTAATACCTTTAATTTTATCTGCGTTCTCCCAGACACTTACAGTGTTTGGAGAGGTTTTAGGAATTGCCATTGCATCAATAATAGAAGAAAACTGTGCAGAATAAGCAGAGGCTGAGAATGTAAAAGCTAAAGTAGCCAAAATTAATGATATAGCTTTGTTCATCTTAATAATCCTTTTTTGATGGTTAACAGTAGATGTGTCAAAAATGACAGTGATCAGTCTGAATAAAAATAAATTATCAGTATAGAGCATACCCCAACGGAACCATCCAAACAGACCGTTTAAACGATAAACAGACTACCTAAAATAGACTGATATTAGCGAACTACTTATAGCAAGGGGTGGCGTAAACAACACTATCAATACAATACTAAAAGCCAATACCATTACTTAGGTCATTGAACCGCCGATAAGTTAAAACTCCTCGAGCAATTACTGAAAGCTATCTACTAGATTTTCACTAATTGTCGTCTTGATGACTAGCTTTTCAGGTATCTCTACTGCTTCACCTGTCTTAGGGTTTCTACCTAAACGACTC
The DNA here is from genome assembly GCF_014861375.1 of Psychrobacter sp. FME5. Lineage (NCBI taxonomy): Bacteria > Pseudomonadati > Pseudomonadota > Gammaproteobacteria > Moraxellales > Moraxellaceae > Psychrobacter > Psychrobacter sp. FME5. Next base: position 2,386 of record NZ_RRYX01000118.1, read on the forward strand.
TTGCGCTTAACCTTTTGAAAATTTGCAAACCCTACTAACTTCAATCTTTCATTTTCTTCGAGGTTAGCTAAAGAGTCGGCTAAAACATCCAAAACTGAGTTTAGTACAACCCTTGCCTCATCTTGATTCACATTTAATTTTGGTGCCAACTCGCTAATGATATCTTGCTTATTCATACTTACCTCTCGTTGTTATTAGAATCATTTTGACTTCATTCCCTTGGTTTGGTGAGGAGATGCCGTAAATGTTAGGTCTCGCGGGGGAGTTTCCCAAACTCTGTGTCACTGCTGCTTACCCCCGATCCATACTTACACAGAATCTGGGATGGGCTCCTCGTTTCAATAATATGGATAAATTCATCTTCGTACTTTCTCCAAAGATCATTATGAAACTCAAGCAAAGTAGTGTGTGCTTTAGGTTCACCCCATATAGCTACTAACCTTTTTGCATCTGTTTTGTTTATTAAATCTAGGTGTTTATAACCTATATCTTGGTAATCACATTTGAGTTTAGCTATTTGACCACCAGGTATTCTTTCTAAAATATTATGTCCGACAGTTCCTGCTCTTTCTGAATATTTCATGCTAAAAGACTGCCACACAGCTAAGGTATATAGTTCTTTTAAATAATCCTCATAGCTTTCATTGGCTTTAATTTTATCTCTGATAATACCTCTAAGTCCAAGTGCAGATTCTTTAAACGCACCAGGCAACGGTAATCCTGCCACTCCTGCCTCAAAGCGTTTCATTGGGTTGTCCTTAGATTCTTTACTAAGATCATACCAGTGATCACCGCTTGCTACCGTGCCGCCTATCGACTCATGGATAGTACCTTTAAGACGTTTTAAAACATCTTCTTCTGTTAGTTCTTCATGCCAAAACATTATAAACATCCTCCAAGATCAAATAAAACTAACATAAAAAAAGCCCTATCTTTTCTGTTGATAGAGCATTTTTAATGCAATAACTGCTTTTCTACTGGATAACGCAGTTATCTAACATAGGGCTACCTATGATTTCACCACCACCTTGGCAAATCATAGTAACTTCTTGCCCTTTATTTAAGGTAGATGCTATATCTGTAAATGTTTCGTCGCCCTCTGCTGAAACCGATTGAAAGTCATTACCCGTATTTAGTTGCACAATAGCATTATCACTAAAGCCACTATCAATACTAGACACTGTAGCAGTTACTTCTAGCATTTTACCTTTAAATTGTTTATCAGCTGCAACTTCATTCTTATCATATGCAGTGAACAGCTCTCTTGCGGTTACTGCAATCAGTTCAGCTGGTTCAGCACTACTACTGACTTCACTATTTGTAGTGCTATCAGTAGTATCATCACCAAGGAGAGCGCCTATAATCATCAGTAAAATAAAAGCTACTACGATACCTATTAATATTTTTTTAATCATATTACCGCCCTATCCTATAAACTTTATTTTAGAAAATAAAGACTGTAACCGATTAGTAACGTATGAGCAACTTTACCTATTTTTTGACAACGGTAAATCAACTGCGATACAGCAATGATTTTAATGATTGAAAATTACCGATTAACTCGGCTTTAGAGTTGAATATCCTTATCAGCTTTAGCTACCTTCACTTCTTGCCGTTTTAGTACCAACTGCTGCTGTCGCTGCTCTCTTAACACCTCAATTTGCTCTTGCTCATACGCTATTACTTCATCTTCCATGGCACTAATACTCTGATATTCCGTAGGGTTTCTACGGTGTTCCTCTGCATGAACTGCCTGTATAAGCTCCGTGGTTACTCCTTGATTTTTTAAATCATCAAACGTTGATTTAATGTCGTTATGCTGAGCGACTTTCTTATCCAACTCTGCTTGCCACGCCTTTGTTTTAAAGGGATTCCATGGCTCATTGTCTTTTAGTCGCTCTATTTCAGCATAGATAGGCTTAGCTTGCGCTTGTAGCGCATCTAACTGGCTTCTATGAGCTTGCTTTGCCATTTCCTGACTCCGCTGCACAAAACCCTCAACCAGTAGACGCTTTTCGGCTATCTCATCGGCTTTATTTGGCGCTGTAGGCGTTTTAACGGTTTCCTCTGTGGCTTGTGGTGCTTTTGGCTGTTTAATTGGTTCTGTGAGCTGCTGTGGCAGTTCTACTATATCTCTAGGTGCGGTGCTTGTGACTGTTTGATCCGCAGGTCGGACTTCGCTGTTATGTCCTTGCCCCAATTCGTTGCTCTTGACGCTACCAACTGGCGGTAATTCTCGTCCTCGCTCATTTGAATGGCTCTCAGGGCTTGGCGGTCTATCCACTCGCTCACTAACTGGCTCGATTCTTTCTCGTTCTTGCTCATGGTCAACACTCCTAATGGGTTCAGGTTCAGCCGTTGGTATTCCTAGATCATCAAAGGCTTGGTATAGCTTAGGCTGTTTTTCAGCAATGTCTCTTTTGACTTCGGGTAGCCTACGTTTGATAAACTGTAGCTTGTTATGAAGTTCGGTTGCTTGTTTAAGCTGTTTGCTCAAAATCTTATTAATTTTCTCATTACTATTAGTTTCGAGAACTTTGTTATATTTGGCTACTTCACGATTGATATCGCCACGGTCTGTTTTGGTGCCTTTACGCTCTAATGCACTAGCAGCAACGCCCAATTTGATGGTTGGCTCACGCTCTAAGCCTTGATCTTTCAGACTTCTATGGTCAATCTCTATTCCATACTCACGCAAATGCTCATTAGCAGTTTTCGCCCATTGTTCACGCCAATAGACTACCTCACCGCTTTTCTTTTCGTCTAGCTCACGAGTTTTCTTCGTAAAGCCGTCTTGTTCTAGCTGTCTTGTGCTGAGCATAATGTGGGCGTGGTGGTTTTCTTTACTCTCGTACAAACCTTTATCATTATGCAAATGAGCATCTACAGCACAGCCATGTCTTGCCACGATCTGCTTGGCAAAGTCCTGTACCAGTGCAATACGCTGCTCTTCATTGAGTTCATTCGGTAATGCTACTTCAAACTCTCTTGCTATCGTACTGTTTTTACGCTTCTCGGCTTTCTCTACTTCATTCCAAAGCTGCTGGCGGTCAGTTGCCCAACTAGGAGCATTGGCTGGTAAAAATATCTCACTGTGCAGCACGTCATTTTTTTTAGTGTAGTCATGGGTACGTCCTTCATGCTCACACTTAATCTTTGCGCCAGCACGATAGGCAATCGCTGCCGTAGCAGATTGTCCTTTGCTGCGTGAAAATGTTTTGACGGATAAGTGATAGATAGCCATTTTTCTTAACGAATTTCCACTTTTTTATTGTCGGGCGATACACAGTTATGTAGTACCTGCTGATAAATATCTTCTACTACTCTTCGCTGTTCCCCTTTGCTGTTATTAATAACTTGAGGGGATAGCTCTAAAACCAATTTAGTGATCTCAGGGTCGCCGTCATTCAATGCCTTAAATATAGCGTTACCCCAAATCAAATGTACTTTCTCCTCCTCTTTTTTCTGTCTTTTTTTCAACTTCCTTAATTCGGCTTCAGCCTTTTTAATCCTATCCTGTAACTGCATAACAACGTCCTTTGTTTTTTGGGGGTTGCAAGGGGTTTCCCCTTGTCGCACTGCAAACTATGCTAAGCTCACCGATAAGGGGAGTTTAGCATAGTTTGCATAAGTGCGCCCTTGTACCTTATTTATGCTACTATTTTTAGGTTTTATACAAGGGAAGGAGCAAGTTAGGTGTCTAAAATACAAAGGGATCTAGAAGATCAGTTAGCTAAGATGTTGGTTGACCGTGATAGTTTATTGGCTGAAATGAGATCGGTTCGGTCTGCTGTTAAGAAAGATAATCCAAAGAAGAATAAATGGTTGACTGAGATGATAGATCATCTTGATAAGCTAGATACATATATCACTCAAAATGAAAATAGAATACAAGCCATTAAGCAACGAAAGCAGTTGGCTAGGAGTAAGCTCAATCGTAAGCAGGATAGTAAGCGAAAAATCTTGCTTGGAGCCATGCTTGAAAAATGGGTAGCAGATGGGGTGCTAGATAAAGATGAAGTAGCTAAAGGACTAGATAGCTTCTTAGTACGGCCTAGCGACAAAGAATTATTTTCTGAATACTTCTAGCTACTAAAACAATCAATATCAGGGTTTTTGATACTTCTTTTTAAAATCCTTTATCTCTAAGTCGAAAAAGAATATGTGATCCTTGAGTTGCTCTTTATGATCTAAAGATAAATAGCCTATTAGTCGAATTATAAGATAGTAAGTATCCTCTAAGGTGTTACAGAAATCAGTTATATTTTTAAAGCCCTTTGTTGTGTCCCATAAAGGTTCGTAGTGATACAGCCTATTTCTGACTCCTTGTATCCTATGAAGTAAGTCATACATTTCGCCAAGCTTAACTTTTTGCTTATTAGGGAACACTTTTAAGCCATAAAACTGCCAAAATGAAGTGGATCTATAGGCAACTTGTAGTAACTCAACCCAAAAACCGAAGTTCAACTTACCAACAAAATCTGAAGGATATGGTCCACGATCCGAAATTCCCTTCTCTCTTAGATCTTTCACTATGTTTTTCTTAGCTGTAGCGAAAGCATTTTTAGTTGAATCCGTAGCACAATCTTCAGCAATTAGCTTCTTAAACCAGCTGCTAGTACCCCAATGTTCACTTTGAAAATGATGAATCCTGTTTCTCAGGACTATCTCTAATGTTTGCATAGGTATGAAAAAGTGAGAGTAAATAGATTGAATTTCTAGATAAAAAAGCACCTTAGAGTGCTCATCATATTTAGAAGGCTCATATACAATCTCATTAAAAAGACGCTTATATGTCGACAATCTATGTGTAGATATGGAAAGTATTAATTCATCAATTTGCATTATTTATCACCATGTTTTTTCTTTCCTTTAAACCTTCTAGCACTTTGACTGAAACCTTATCTAACTCATCCACTAGAGGAGATAAATCGTACATTGTACGTCCTCTAGTAATAGGATCTGAACGAGAAGTTGCTGTTTTAATAATTAAGTTTTTTTTCTCTAAGCTAGTTAAAGCTCTTTGCACCGTTTTTAAAGAAAGTCCTGTCCTATAGACGATAGCTGCTTGAGAGGGAAAGGGGATCTCAGACTTGTCCCACCAATGAACAATAAGGTTTAGCAAAACATTCATTTCCGCAGATGTAATTTTGAGGTCTCTTTGTGAAAATAATAGCAATGTAGGAATAGCGACCCACCCCAAGGATGAAGCTCTAGCGCCCCATTTATCAGCTATTGGACTACTTTTAGCGTTTTTTTTCATTTTTTTTCCAAAATTTCAGTATATACAGGGTATGTATATACATATAGTAAGTCATATTGACTCTTTACTATAGTAAAGCCTAATGTAAAATAGATTATGTATTGAGTACTGCTGTTAGTCTTTTAAAGATTAATAGGAGATACGAAATAAGATCTATATTAGCTAAGAGAAGTAGTTTTGTACTTTGTCCTACCGTCGGCTGTCCTCACGGATAAAGGTAGTAACGGCTCAGTCTTTCTCTAGTTATATAAATCAATAGATTTCTATTCTGTCCTACCGTCGGCTGTCCTCACGGATAAAGGTAGTAACGGCAGAGCAAAAACGCTCACTAGCAATAGTGGGCGTTTTCTTATTATATACTAGTCAATATGACTCTTATCGACTAGTTTCTAAGCTGATTTCTGATAAATCCTATCGCATAACTCAATAAATCTAATAACACTCTCAAACCTTTTATAGCTAAGTATCTGACTAGGTTTAATAAAATACTCTTTAACTCGAACCTGTTTGTTTTCTCTGGTAGTCATGTGCATATACTTATCAGATATATCCCAACCATCTCCACGTAGCTCTGATATTCTAGAACCTGAGAAGCAAGTGTCTATATCGTGGAAGAGCCCCTTATTGCGTAGATGCTTACCTTTTAAAAGACTATACAAAATATAGCCCTTATGAGTGGAAGCCTTCGGTAGTGCCATATGATTTCTCATAATTTTTTCCTATTAAGTTAAATTAAAATAGTAGGAAAAACCGTGAGTTCAAAGTTAATCATGCGACTTAACTTGAGAACATACATCAAATGTAGTAATTTATATTTCTCAGGTATTAATTATCTAACATTAATATCTACGGTATTTCCGTACTTTATAGTGTTTGATATTTAATTAAAAAGAAGAGAGCTGCCCTAAACGGTAGCTCTTTTTTTTGTATCTACCAAACACTGATTTTATTTAAGCATATATTATTGGAAGTAGCAATCGGCTATATGGCTAGAAAGCCACAGAATGCCGCTGAATGCGTCTTAATTGAAATTATGGATAATTCATAGCAATGAGGTAGAAGGATGCTTAGAATGCAAATATGCGCTTTGTAATATTGAAATAAATCCAGTCTATTACAGCTTTTTTTTAATTTCTCATTTTCAATTTATTTAATTTTCATATTTTCTATGGTTTTTATTTAATCCTGTTTAATCCTGTTTAATCCTGTTTAAGAGAGGTTTTACATCAATAAAATCAACAACTTACAAGCTTAAAAAACACAAAATGATGTGAGAAAACACAAAATGATGTGAGAAAACACAAAATGAT
>NZ_RRYX01000119.1:0-8793 GCF_014861375.1 Psychrobacter sp. FME5
GCTACTTTAACAAAAACCTCTTATCAGGTGTCCTAAATTAGTTGACCACTACAGGACATCCATTACTACGCAAACAAAGCCCAAACTCATACCGCCGCTCATGGTGATGTAACGATACAAGCGCATAAAAACGAGATGCGACTCGATAGTGAGCAAGTGCTACGCATCCACAGCCGAGACAGTATTGAGATTATTGCACCTGATACGCTGACTCTAAAATCAGCGGGTAGTGGTATTGAGATAACAGGTGGTAATGTGACGTTTATCACGCCTGCTCAAGTGGGCTACAAGGCGAGTAAGATGGATCGGGGTAGTGGGGGTGGAAGCAGTCCAACGATTACCATGCCTCAGGGCGAGCTTGCCGACTGTGCTGCCAAAACTGGTAGTGCTGGTAATAAAGGCGGAGCGGTTTAGATATGCTAGTACCAAAAGTAGAGTTTCTCGATGATATTCAAGCGACTGACGAGTATCAAAAGCAACTTAAGGTTTTATATCTAACAGTCTCTGACAATCAATATAAAACGTTGACAGTCCTGATTGATTTAAATACTTACGGCACAGCAGTCTTTGATCTATTAGACTGCGGTATAGACTTACCATTTGAGCGTATCAAACGCATTCATTATAGCTTTAGCGATGATTTGGCACTTATTGAGATGTCACTAGATAGTAGTAAAGGTCAACGGCTACTTGAGCAACTACTGGCATTGGCACTATACGAAAACACCTATGATATATCTGGTCACCCGCACCCACGTAGTGTCTGTCTATGGTTATTTGACCAACCAATCACCGAAACGCTCAAGCATAGTATCTATCTGATAGGACAGGCGTATGGAATGGGGACAAACAAGCGTCGTTATTTGCGCTATTGGGACCCTAGAGTATTAGCGCTATTAACACATCTGTGGACTGCTCCGCAAAAGCTGCAAGTATACCAGTTAGGATTGTCTCGTATTCACTATGTAGATTGGAATAACACCTTTATAGAGATAGCGTTGCCAACACCCAATGAAGTCTATCCGTCTAATACGAAAGTGGCATTAGAGCAGCTTAAGCCGTTACCTTTTCGGTTCAGCCAACAGCAGTGGCAGCTGCTTATACAGACAGAGTGGATAAATATGATACTGCGGCAGTTAAAGGGCCAAGTGGTAATCAATGATCAAGTTTATGACATTATCATCAGTCAAGCTCTACTGATTGCTCAGCGTAAAATGTCGCAGCAGCAAGCCATTAAGAATATTGTCAAAAGCTTAGAGCGAATTAAAAATAAAGGAGTACAGGCATGAGTAATGGTTTGTGGGATTCTATAACAAGTGCTCTAGGAATGGATGACAAGGAAGCAGATGTATCAGAGCACCAAGAATCGGTGCCTGTAGAGCGAACATCAGAAGGTAGTGGTACGGATGATAGCTCTCTGCCGTCTGTTGAATTAGCCCCAATTATAGTAACATCATGTGATTATAGGTGTGGAAAGACAGAGATACCGATTTTACCCGTGGTATTTAGTCGAGATGATTATAGAGTAAATGATAATGACAAGCGTTATTTTGGGGATGAGCTGTCTTCAGAATCAGCCAAACATGATGCTATCGCGAGCCTACCTACATACACCTACCTTTATTGTTTTTATGATTATATTGATGATTATGGAGATGAAGTAAAATCAGTTAGAGAAATATTTACTGGTAAAGACGGTGCGCTAAGGTATATCAAAAAATATCTAAAAGAGGATTTTGAAGAAAAAAAAGAAGATACTAATAAGATAGAGGTGACAAATATAGATGAGACTGACGATAATACACTTGACGAAATGGTACAGCCAGCTACCTGTGATCGAGATGATCATAGTACGTTAGATAGTAAATATATTACCCTAGGTCCAGGTGAGATAGTATGGCTTATGGTCAGTCATGCCCAGCTAAGTAAAGCAGCATTAAAAAAATATTTTTATGATGAAGCATTACGCGATAAGCGTATGCAAAAGTTCGTCGCTGACGACTTGGCTGATAATAAAAATACTAAATATATGTCTGAGCACCTCCCGGAAATAGAGTATATAAATAGTTTCCATCAACGAAAGCAGCTAGAGCAGGGCGGTGACATCGGTGATAAACTTACAATACATGAAAAATATGCAAAAGAAATTGTTGGTGAAGATGAAGATGGAGAAGTTGAGGAGATTATCCTAAAAAAGGATGCTAATGGTGCTATAAATTCGGCTTTTCAGCTATACAAAAATATGGAAAGGGGTATTAATGATAAGATAAGCGATCTTGAATCTAATATAAATGAAGGTTACGAGGGTTACGAGGATGATAAATTAGAAGAAGAGTCTGAAAAGCACCAATTGAAAATTTTAAAAGATACCAAACCTATGATGGTTGCTCTACACGATCCTGTAGGAGACGTGTTGGCATCAGCGGAGAAACGGAATTACCTAATTAAGAAACTAGATGATGCTCAAAAAAATAAAGGTCAAATGCGAGAGCAAGTCAATGCCATTATTATTGACAATATTAGAATGAGGGTAGAAGCAGGTACTGGGTACGATTCTTCCAGATCACAATCACCTTCTGAGTTGGCTTATCATATAGACGGCCGAAATAAAGTAAGTCAGGCGAACAATAAGAATATCTATGACTATATCGACCGCTCAAGGTTCAAATCAGTTTTGTCTGCTGCAAAAAAGAGTAAAAGTGATAAAAGGGATATTGCCAAAGCTAGGCAAATATTTATAGATGCCATCGGCTATGACAAAAACAAACAGGACACACTAGACTTCGCTTTTGTCATGCGTGAAGACTTTCCAGAAAATGATGAAGAAAGTCATTTGGGCTATGCTCAAATTATGGCTGAAGCGACTCAAGGCATCGGCATTGATGAGAGTAATATGGGTATACCAGATGCAATATGGTTAGGTTACAGCCCCAAGAAAGTAAACGGTATGACTGCGGAGCAAGAGTTTAGACAGTCGTTACTGCCTTGCATCTCCGGTGAACAGCCTACGGCAGATAACTGGTTTTTTAAGGCATTAATCGGGCTTGATAAAGAAGATCTTAACAGATTTGAAAACCCGCCAGCCTATGAAAACTCAGCACGTCTCAGTGAGGCTGCTGGTGCTGTTGCACAGTGGATAGAGATGTTTGATAAAAGTAAAAAGAAGAAAAAGATTGCAAAAAATGCGTCTATATCTGTCGCTACTAAGGTAGATGAAATAAATAAAATTGCTGCTAATCAAGCTAGAATTATTGAAACCTATTCAAATAATCAACAATACATTCAAACTGAGCATGGTTTATTAAACCGAGGAGAAGTATACATTAGAGCCTCTGTTGCTAAAACATCAGGGTGGAAACAAGGTTTCCTAAAAGTGCTTCATATACCATTTAAACATCAAGTAAAGAAAAATATTACAAAAGCCTCACTCAATATGGATAGTAAATTACTCCCTGCTGCTATAGACAAGGAGGCAATTTTGGCCGGTTCATCGGCATCCAGACGAAGTGCTCCCTTTGCTATAGATTTTGCAAAAACATTTAATTTAGATGCTACTGCAGTAAGAACCGTCAACGATGCTGCTTCAGGTAACAGACAAGCAGTCTTAGATGTTGTTACGTATCTTGGAGACGATGCTGTAAACAAGGCCACATCTCTTAGTAGGCAACTGTCACAGTCAGGCACTGAGCTGGATAGTTTGCTGAGGACGACTGACGATGATTATCGACAGCTAGATCGAAGATCAGCAGGTAAGGCCGCCATGATCTCAGCCGCCGTGATGGCCTTTCAGTTAAGAAGTACATTAATCAATAAAGATAAAATTAGCGCGATGGTAGTTCGAGGCGATCGTGCCAGTCTTGAGTTTATGACAGCTTATACCAGTACAACACTTGCTTTGACCAGTGCTAGCCTTGATGTAGCCAATGCTGGGCTACAGATGAAAGTAGCACGCAGTGCATGGGTCGCAAGGCTGAGTCTCAGCGTCGGTGTACTTGGTGCTGTGGGTGCTGGTTTTGAGATTTATAGTTTGTCTATTTCATTAGAGAGACAGTTAGAGAGTAAAAGTTATGGTAGTGCTGTAGCAACAGGTGTCGCTGCAGGTGCAGCATTAACAGCAGGTATTACAGGTACAGCAATTGCTTTAGGATTTGCAATGCCTTGGGTAGTGGGAATTATGGCGGTCGCCTGGACAGTGAGCTTTTTTGCTGGTTGGATCGCATCTAACTATGATAAAAGCAATATCCTCCCAGTACACTATTGGCTAGATGCAGGTGTCTTTGGCAACAAAAAAATGATCGATGTCAACGACTATCCAAATAACCCTTTTAGCAACTCAGCCAAAAAAATCACACCGATGGCAAGTCTTGAGCAAGACATGCATGCCTATGCATTGGCATTGACCAGTATTCGGCTTGAGCCAAGATTTACCACCAGGGCAGAAGGCTTCAATAAAGTCCTCTCAGGGCAGCTGACTGCTGTCATCAGTCAATGGGAAGACAAAAGTAAGCTTGAGGTACAATACATCGGTATTGGCGATCAAGAGCAAATCCTAAACACAGAGACAGTCAGCATAGGGATACTAAAGCAACAAAACAAAACCAGGGAGACCTCAGAAGGGCTGCAAATCACCTTAGATATTCCTGAGACCAGTCACTTTAAAGAGCCAGCTTGGCAATCAATAAAAGACTCATCTTGGGAGTATCATAATAATAGGGAAAACCGAATAGAAGAAGCCCGTCAAGCAGCTCGGAGCGATCCTGATAGTCAAATCGAGCAATTAAGAGTGGTCGCACTATATTCATTGAACCCAGATGCACACCCACATTATCAACTACGTACTACGGTGACGAGTCAATAAGGAAAAAAACATGCAATTACGCGACGACTTTGCTACCCACGTTAGTGAGCTTCACAACCCTATTGACCGTCCTTATACCGCCAGTATAGACAAAAGCTTATTAGAGAGCACTGAAGATATTGAACATCTTAATAAAGAAATTCATGATGTTAATCCTGATTACTTAACATTCCTACCAGCGTACTTTTGGGTATTTTATTTTGCGATTGGCTGGGTTTATTTTTCTGTTTTTATGTTTTCTGTTATGAGTCTGATAGTAGTAGGAGATAAAGATTTATTGAATTCCGATTTTATGGTTTGGTTTTTAATAGTTGGGATTTTCATGTTTATACCAGCATGTACACCACTAATTCTACTTCTCTATCAATTTATTAGAAAACATCCTATTCGAACCCAGTACTACTTTTTAAAAAAAGAACAAAAAATAGCCTACTACTACCGCCCATTCTGGAAATTTAGACAGCCCTATGAGCTGAAAATAGTAGACTACAAAGACGTCCGTCCAGACCTTCATCAAGATCCGTACAATCGAGCCTACACACCGCTTAATCTATATGTTTCAGATCCTAATACAGGTGACATCACCCATCATCTCAAGCTAGAAGATTATAGAGTAAACCCACGCGTACAATGGGCATTTATCCGCACTTATATGGAAAGCCCTGCAGATGAGTTGCCAGTAGACGCTCAGTTCTGTGAGGCTTATCCAGCTGACACAAGCAAATCACTATTTGCCTGTGCTGATATTATCTATCGCAAAAACGGCATAATACCTAGCAATCATTCTGGTGGCGGTCAGATCATGATCTTTATCATAGGCTCAATAATCGCTTTGGGTAATCTATTTCAGGCCAATCATTATCAGTGTACCAAGCGAGCCATTTTACATCCTGATGTGCAAAAGCTACTCACATGGAATGGTAAAAATAACCCGTATCCTATTCAACTGATTACACCAGAAGCTACGAGGGCATTTCGAGGTAAAAACTGGCAAGTGAATATCAGATGGATAGTGGCGATTGCGATTAACGTTGGTTTATTTGCTTGGGCGGTAGTGGCTTATAATAGTTAGCTAGTAGTTCTAAAATAAAAACTCCCTATTCACATATCATATGAATAAGGAGTTTTTTGATTCACACTTTCGTTTTTAACTCAATACCATTTTTAAAAATTAGGTTAGAAAAAAACGAATTTATGACGACGAATCGTCTATTTTGAGTTTGGTAAGTTTAAAAGTGATGAGTATAACCAACGGTATAAGTACGTCCTAAACCTTTGTAATCAAACGCTGATTCAGGTGCATAGCTACCATAATATATTTGCGCTTGCTGTCCCCAAACGGTGGTGTAGTCGTTGTCGAGTATGTTTTGTACGCCCAGACTAAACTCGCCTGAAGGTAAGAAGTATGTGTAATCAAGATCAACGGTGGTATAGCCATCAAGCTCTTGAGTTGAGTCACTGCTTGAATCGTAACCTGAGACATCACTCATCATATTGGCTTGTAATTTAAGCGCTTGGTTTTCATCTTCCCAACGTGTCCACAAGCCGTATTTGGCGGGGCTGGTATCAGTCACGACAGTGTCTTTATAGTCGCCATTGACCTGCGTCTCGCTTTTAACCCAATGCGCCAGTGCACCGATGCTCACATTGTCATTAATCGCATAGTCGCCCTTTGCTTCAATGCCATACACACGTTTCTTATTATCACTTTGAGTGATCAATAGGGTGCTGCGGTCATAGTCGATACTGCCATCTGATAGGCTATAGTAACCAGTCAGCTGACCTGTCAAGTTATTGTGATTGAACGAAGTGCCTAACTCGTAGCTATCGGTTTTGATGCCATCAAGCTCGGTACCTGAAACGTTGGAGCCATTAATAAGCTCATAATAATTTGCTGCATTTTTTGTATAGATGCCTTGACCATAAAACTTAGCAGGATCAGGTAACTCAAAGCCTTGCGAGAAGTTCGCAAAATAGCGTAGGTTGCTGTTAGGTTTATAATTAAGCCCCAAGTTGAATAAGCTAACATTATAGTCCGTGCTACCGCCAGGGATTGCGTCACCACCAGTGGCATTGCCTAAGGCAATATCAGTCTGTACGGCGTCAGAGACAAAATCATCGATTTTATTGTTTAGATGTTGATAGCGCATACCAGCTGTCGCGCTTAGCTTATTGGTTAGCTCATAATCACCTTGAATGAAACCAGCAACAGAATTTACTTCAGTGCCAGGGTAGCGTCCAACAGTGGCAAACTCATCATTGACCAGACCACCAGTAGCAATACTCGTACTCGGATTAAATATCATCTTATTACTATCAAGTTTGTCTTGATAGCCGTCGATACCATAGGTTAACTTGAGTTTATCAGTCCAATCTTTGCTCAATGCGACACGTGCTGAAGTCACATCAGTTGACTGCTCTGAAGCGGCGAAATAGGTGCCATAGATGAATGGAATGAAATTCAGCTCTTCGGTACGATGTGATAGCTGAGCATATACTTCATGACCGAATAAGTCAGTATTGTGGTAATTGGCATTGTACTGCTGACGTTCCGTACTGGCTTGTCGATCACTCTCAAAACCATCACTAATCTCGGCACCGAATGGATAAGTGGTTAGATCATACTGAATACCGTAATCCGTATCTTGCTCACTCTTATAGTACTGTGCTGACAAGTCTAAAGTTTGCTGGTCATCAATCTGTAGTTGTGTGCTGGCTAAGATATCAATGGTCTCATTGTCCTGCAACGAACCCTGAGTGGTATCGGGAACGAGCATCTGACCGCTGCCGTCGAAGAAAGAACCAGTTTGTTCGTAGGTAACGGCTAGCTTGCTTTTGATGTTTTCTGTACCACCACCAATTGAGGCGTGACCTTTATAAGAGATGTCGTCCTCATCTTGAAAGCCGGAAGTTGCTTGTATAGAGGTGGTGACTTGTGGCTCACCAGATTGTGCTTTTTTGGTCTTAATATTGATAATACCACCGGTGGCACCGCCACCATACACCGCTGATGCGCCAGACAGTACTTCGATACTTTCGATATTTTCCATACTGATCGAATCTAAATAGCGACTGATGGCCCGCGATGAGTTCAGCGATACACCATCAATCATCACCTGCATGTCACGTCCACGCAAGTTCTGACCTGCACTCGTGCGACCACCGCTACCCAAATCGAGAGAGGGTACTTCTTGAGCGATAAAGTCGCCTAAACGCTTACCAGTACGGGCAGCTTCATCGACTTTATATTCATCGATATACCAGACAGTCGCTGGAATATCAGAGATTGCTTTTGGTGTTTGGTTGGCAACGACGACGATAGGGTCAAGCGTGACACTTGGCTGAGCATTTGGATCAGTATTAATAGTAGTATCAGCAAATGCTGGACTGAGATGTAATAGCGTACCAGCTGCTAAGTACAAAGGCGCTTTTTTTGCCATCTGTAACTGAGTTAAAATGGCACTATACAAGCGAGAGTGAGGTAATGAAATAGCTGAGAGGGTGCGCTTAGACATAATACAACCGTATTGTAAATGATAATTGTTATCGATGATAATACCTTTATCATTTAATCATGTCTATAGGTTGTTCTTTGGTAAACAAAGCTGACTAGGTGTATCCATAAAGCCTGTTCAATTAAAGACGCACAAAAATAAAAAAACTGCCAAACACTTTTTTAGTAGTGGGCAGTTTTTATTTGTTTATAGCAGAACAAGCCAATACTCAGGGCGCGTCGAGCTAAAAGGCACCGCTGAGTCCGACAAACAAGCTCGTTGATTTATCGTCATCACCTTGTGAGTGGGTGATGCCAGCATTGGCATTTAACAGACCAAAGCTTCTAGATAGCCCGAGAGTCATACCGAGGCTGTCATCGTCAGTGTGTAGTGGTCAACTAATTTAGGACACCTGATAAGAGGTTTTGATTAAAGTAACGT
>NZ_RRYX01000011.1:0-50217 GCF_014861375.1 Psychrobacter sp. FME5
GGGTTTAAAACGCCCAATCAGGTGTTCTATAATATAATTTAGCGTTGCACTTGGTGTGTTAATCTAAGTTCAATTAAAACCAGTTTTACCTGTTGATATAGTTGATTCACTTTAAAACTGACACAGTGCTGCTGGAGCAAATTTTTTGCAGCCTCTGTCACGCTTGCGAACAGCCAGCAAGAAAAATTTATACCAGTAGCACGTGGCTACTGACGTATCGATTTTATTTAGAACTGACTATATCTAGGCCGCGTCATCGATTAGCACATCGACTAAAACAGTTTATTTAATATGCCAAAACACCTATTTTTGATAGATTACGATAATATTTATAATTAATGCTCTAATAAGGTTGACAGCTCATAACTACTTGGCTAAAATACGCTCCACATAACGCAAACAAGACAAGCAACGGCGCTTATCAACCCCTTTGTAAAACTTGTAGCAACAACCGTTATGACAACTTATTCTCCAATAGCTCAGTTGGTAGAGCAACGGACTGTTAATCCGTGTGTCCCTGGTTCGAGCCCAGGTTGGAGAGCCATATACTAAAAACCTTCATCATTATTTGATGAAGGTTTTTTTATGGTTATCACTTTTATATTGATTAATGTATTAATTGAACACTTAGAATATTCGCGCAGCTGCGGTGTTCTTTTGAACGTATTTGTTGTATGGTAAGGATTGTTTTCATTAGGTTAGTTTTTATCTGAGTGCTTTACTCCTACTCACTAAAAGTAATGGTTTATTATGATACCTGCACGTATAAAAAATAAGTTTTCTGATCATCCGCAAAAAATCATGCGCCCGATCAGTATTCGTTTGTCTGAAGAGATGATTACACTACTAGAGGCGACTTCGGAAGAATTGGGTTTTAAACGCATTCAAGGACTTATTCGTTTATATATTCGCCAAGGGCTTGACCGTGATCATCAAGATTATACACTCGCCCATGATGAGGTGTTTATTGAGACTCTGCGTAAGCGTGGTGTGAGTCAGCACATCATTGATGAGGCGATTGTGGTGACCCATAATAATATCACCCACCCTTTATCTGAGCTGCAAGACAACGACTAACTCACTATATTAAAAACAGCTTCATTCAATAAAAAGACCGAGCCTGCTTAATCGCGCTTGGTTTTTTTATATTTAACAAACCATTTTTCTTCTCTGCTCTGTCCTATAATAGTCAGTGAAACGTAAAATCGATACATCACGTACTGCAGGTATAGTTTTTTCTTGCTTGCTGTGCCTACGCAGACAGAGGCTACAAAAAAACTATACCAGCAGTATCGTAGCGTTTTTAAAGTATTTTAACTATATAGCACTAAAGCAGTGTCATAAAAAAAGCCCCAATCATTACTGATTGGGGCTTTTTGAATTTGGCGGAGACGGAGAGATTCGAACTCTCGAAGGGCTATGAACCCTTGTCGGTTTTCAAGACCGGTGCATTCAACCGCTCTGCCACGTCTCCATTTGTGCATCATTATAGCGATCTGAAATAAGAATGCAAGCGCTTATCTCAAAAAAGTTAAATTAATTTATAAACGGCTTAAAATCTCTGGGCTATGACTTGCTTGAGGCAAGATGCAAGCACATATCTAACAGCCTGTTGGCATAACCCCATTCATTATCATACCAAGCAAAAACCTTATACTGCTCGCCTATCTGCATAAGCTGTTGCCCATCAATAATAAGCGATTCAGTCTGATGGATAAAGTCACTTGAGACTAAAGGTTCATCGGTATAAGCCATAATATTGATCAAACTACCAGCGCTGGCAGTTTTCAATACTTCTCGAATCGCCTCAATGTCGACGTCCAGCGTATCAAATATAAAATTGACATCAATCGCCGCCACATCGATGGTTGGCACACGAATGGAGTGACCGTTAATCTTGCCTATCATATTAGGTAGCACGCGCTCCGTAGCGGCGATGCTGCTTGAGGTCGTTGGAATGATATTATAACCAGACGCGCGCGCCCGTCTCAAATCACGATGCGCTTGATCAAGCACCGTTTGATCCGCAGTCACGGCATGAATCTCAGTCATCATCGCCGACTTTACGCCAAAGGCTTTATCAAGGGTATCAATGAGCGGCACTAATGCCTGAGTGGTGCATGAGACACTCGATATAATAGGCAATTTACGCGTTAACGACTCGCCATTAACGCCCATAACGATAGAAGCATCGACATGATCAAAGGGAGCCGCGCCGATTATCACCTGCTTAGCGCCTGCCTCTATATGCACACTGGCTTGCTCGTATGAACGATAGTGTCCCGTACATTCAAGTACCACATCAACCTGCAAATCTTTCCACGGCAGTGTCTCTGCATTCTCTCTTGATAATAAACGGATACAATAAGTGAGATTGTTTTTATTTAAGCACAGCTGAATATCGGTTTCTGCTGTCGCACAGGGCTTTTGCTGATAATCAGTAATACCATCTTGAACAATATCAGCGGTCACGCCCAATCGGCTCAAACGCCCATGGGTACTATCGAACCTAAGTAGATGCAATAAGGTCTCAGCTGGCGCCAAATCATTAATGGCGACCACATGAATGGCACGCCCTAGCACCTCAAATCGCTCTAATAATGCGCGCAGTACATTACGACCAATACGACCAAAACCATTGATAGCCACTCGCAAAGGCTGAGTTTGCTCGTTGGTCGCATAAAAACCTGCAACAGAAGGGTCAGAGGTTAGACGATAGGTAGCACTAGAAAAATCAGGCATAACAAGTTATCGCTTTAAAAGATATAAAAAGGAATTGAGCGCTTTCATTGAACAGAGCCTAACCAATCGTAATAAATTAGGGCGTAATAAAGATTAATGCCAAGCGTATGGTGTTGTAATCAATCGCCTGTTTGAGGTGCTCAAAGATTGGGCGTAGCTTAATACTACCATCATCATTGAAGTCGTTGGGGTTATTGGCCACTTTAATCGCTATATAGGCATTACCAACCGCCGTCATCACCTCATCCTCTGGACGCAGATGATCACAAGCGAGGCTCGGATCTTGAGATTTTAGCTCACCAATATGCCGCATGATGGTCGATTGTGAAAGCTGACGCGCCTGGGATATCTCAGCGATAGATAAGCTTTCTTCTAGTAATAGCCGGGTCGCCTGTAAGGTGCTTGCTGATTTATCAGAGACTTGATTGCCTAATTTCTGTTTTTTATCTAGCTTCGCGTGCTGCTGCTCGCGGCGCTTTTTTTGCAAATTGGCATAAGCATCAATCACTGATTTACTTAATGTACCGCCTGATTTCAAAACAAACTTCTCATGGGCTTGCGTCATGCTTTCTTCATCGAGCATGGCATAGCTGGCATCAGCTTCGTCAGACAACACTAAAAAGCGCTTATCGGCGCCACGTGCCAGCGGATCAAGCTGCAAGCTCATCTCATTCATTCCTAGCAATTGCAGACCTGCCAGCGACTTTAGCCGTGATAACGCCACATAACCTTGCCCAAGCTCAAAGGTGCGTGACAAGTCAATCTCAGCGGCATCAAGCGTCATACCTTGTGACTTATGAATAGTAATCGCCCATGCCAGACATAACGGCACTTGCTCATAGCTCGCCAACACTTCACCCGTCTCGTCCTCGATGATCCACTCTTCTGGCTCAGCGATGACCTCACGTCCTGAATTGAGCCGAACCACTGGCATTTTTTGTGTGGTTATTTTTTTGTCCTTTAACTTTTCTTTATCCTTAGCTTTATTTTTTGTATTGTCAGCCTTGTCTTCGTCAGTATCTACAGTGGTTTCATCGTCTGCAATCAAATTATCATTGCTGTCTTTATCATCATTAATTTTTACCGCCGCAAAGCCTATCAGCTCACCCATGGTGCCGTTAGACACACCAAGCTCGGTATTGTTTTTAATAAACATCACTTTTGAGCCAACCTTGAGGATAAGCTCATCTTGGGTACGGACGGTTTTCTTTAGCGTCTCAACCAATTTACTATCGCCAACAGACGTGGCTTCAAAGCGCATCATCTCACCCGATAGCTCGGCTAACTCTTTATCATTAATTTTATTGACATTGAGATTATGGGTATAAAGGCGCGTGCGCTTGATATCGACGTCTTGATCAAAGGTCGCCTCCAGTGCAGCAATCGCTTCAAAGGTCACTTCTTGACGGCGGATTTGATTGAGAATATCGTCCAAATCAAGCCCGCCATTGGCCGCTTCACTCACTTGCCGATGTTGCTCGGATAAATAGCAGATATGAAACTTAGCGTCGAGCCACGCTTCCGACATAAAGGCAAACTTCTCACGGTTGCTCTCACCCTTGCTACCAATCGGCGGTAACTGAAAAAAGTCTCCTGCTACGACGACTTGAATGCCACCAAAGGCTTTGTCATTTTTGCGTACATGCTTAAGTACTTGGCTGACCAAATTGATCTGCTTGGCATGCAGCATCGATATTTCATCGATAATCAGTACCGCAGTGTCTTTGAGTCTATCAGCCAAAAACTGCTTGCGTGATAAATTGGTCAAATCGCGCTCAGATAACTCATCTTTGATGCCAATACCTGACCAGCTATGGATGGTCGTGCCGTTCATATGCGTCGCAGCAATACCAGTACTGGCAGTGACGGCAACGGGTACACGGCGCGCACGCAGATAGTCAATATATTGGTTGAGCGTATAAGTTTTTCCTGAACCTGCTGAGCCAGTCAAAAAGACATTTTGTCCTGTTTTTAAAATATTGAGAGCAGAAGATTGACGCATATATCCAAACCAATTTATTTAATAGTGATAAGAGAAAAATCTAAAGAAAAGTAATATATAGTCAGATCAATATAAAAAATATATAGCGGGACTGATATGAACTTTTTGTAGCTTCTGTCGGCGAAGCCACAGCACACAAGAAATTTTATATCAGTCCCACGTTATATGCCATGTATCCATTTTATTTATTATCGACTATCAGCAAAAACAGCTGCCATGATTATAACAGCTACCTGCATATTACGAACCACTTTAACCCTCATACGTTGTATAACTTAAAGTTATATGATACAAAATATATCATTATAAAAAGTCATTATCACTCTACCTAAAAGCTCAGTACGATAGAGTCATAACTTGATCAGGAAGATCAAGTATTCTCAAGTAGTCATAATACACAACAAGGAGTGGTTAATGTTATACGCTTATCCCAACACTGAAAACAGTCCCGTCCAATTCCGCGAAAAATATGATAACTTTATTAATGGTGAGTGGGTAGCACCAGTCGATGGCGAATACTTTGATAACCCAAGTCCTATCGATGGAAAAACTATTTGCCAAGTCGCACGCTCAAAAGAAGCCGATATCGAATTAGCATTAGATGCCGCTCATGCTGCTAAAGACGCTTGGGGCAAAACCAGTGTTGCTGAACGCGCCAATCTGTTACTCAAAATCGCTGACAGCATGGAAGCCAATCTAGAAGCCATCGCCATTGCCGAATGCTACGAAAACGGTAAGCCAGTACGTGAGACGCTAATGGCAGATATTCCATTGGCCATCGATCAATTCCGTTATTTCGCCAGTGCCATTCGTGCCCAAGAAGGCGGCATCAGCCAAATCGATGAAGACACGGTCGCTTACCATTTCCATGAGCCACTAGGCGTGGTCGGTCAAATTATTCCCTGGAACTTCCCAATTTTAATGGCCGTATGGAAAATTGCGCCTGCCCTAGCTGCTGGTAACTGTATCGTCATGAAACCTGCCGAGCAAACGCCTGCGTCTATCTTATTTATGCTAGAGACTATCGGTGTCGCTGATATCTTGCCAAAAGGCGTACTAAACGTGGTCAATGGCTTTGGTGTTGAGGCCGGTAAGCCGCTTGCATCGAACCCGCGTATTAACAAAGTAGCGTTCACTGGCGAGACGACGACTGGTCGCCTCATCATGCAGTACGCCAGTGAAAACATCATTCCAGTGACACTAGAGCTGGGTGGTAAGAGCCCAAATATATTCTTTGCTGATGTCATGGATGAAGACGATGATTTCTTAGACAAAGCCGTTGAAGGCTTAGTAATGTTTGCCCTCAACCAAGGCGAGGTTTGTACCTGTCCGTCGCGCGCACTCGTCCATGAAAGTATCTATGACGAATTTATGAAACGCTGCATTGCTCGTGTCGAAGCCATCAAAATGGGTAACCCATTAGATACCGAAACCATGATTGGTGCCCAAGCCAGCTCAGATCAATTAGAAAAAATCCTATCTTATTTGGATATTGGTAAAAAAGAAGGCGCGAAAGTTCTGGTTGGCGGCGACCAAGCCAAACACGACGGCGACCTATCAGATGGTTACTATGTCAAACCAACTATCTTTGAAGGCACCAATGACATGCGCGTGTTCCAAGAAGAAATCTTCGGACCTGTACTTGCTGTCACCACTTTTAAAGATGATGAAGAAGCCATGCAGATTGCTAATGACACGCTATATGGTCTGGGTGCAGGCGTATGGACTCGTAGCATTCACAAAGCCTACCGTTTCGGCCGTGGCATCCAAGCTGGTCGCGTTTGGACCAACTGTTATCATCTCTATCCGTCACATGCCGCCTTCGGTGGTTATAAGCAATCGGGTATTGGTCGTGAAAACCATCTAATGATGCTTGACCATTATCAGCAAACCAAAAACATGCTGGTATCTTATAGTCCAAAAAAGATGGGTTTCTTTTAATCTAAGGTAGCAAAATCACTTTAGGTAAATCAATGCAATCTATCAAAAGGTAGGTTGCATTTTTTTATAAATAATTTTAAAAGGAATAAATGATGAAAATTACCGCGACAGAATCCTGTAAAGACCTTATTGAGCTTTTAAAATCTAAACATGGCGAGCTGATGTTTCACCAATCAGGCGGCTGCTGTGATGGTAGCTCTCCGATGTGTTATCCGTTAGGCGAATTTAAAGTTGGCGGTCAAGATGTCCTTGTCGGCGAGCTAGTCGGCTGTCCGTTTTATATGGGCAAAGCGCAACATAAACTCTGGCAACATACTGATTTGACCATTGATGTGGTCAATGGACGCGGTGCCAGTTTTTCGCTAGAGATACCCGAAGGCAAACGCTTTATCGTACGCTCAGATGTTTGCTCGGTATAGACGGGACTAAGCTGAATTCTTCCAATTGTACATACTACAGTTGATTCACTTTAAAACCTATATTAGTACTATTGGAGTAAATTTTACGCAGCCTCTGTCACGCTTGCGAACAGCAAGCAAGAAAAATTTATAACAGTAGTACGTGGCTATTTACTTTATTACAATCGTATCGCTCTTATTTAGAACTGCCTACATAACGAGGCTGAAAAAATTAGCCCCATAATTTCCATTCCCGGTACATCTGCTTTATATTGAACGGACTATATTATTTCAGTGAAATAATAGATACTGTAAGACGTCACTTATTTTGATAAGTCTGTTTTAACATAAATATTTTAATCAGCATGGATGCAACAGGGAATATAAAATGGAATTTGATGGAAATTTTGATTACGTCATCGTTGGTGGTGGTTCAGCAGGATGTGTGCTTGCCAGCCGTCTAACAGAAAACCCAGATATCAGTGTTTGTTTATTAGAATACGGCGGC
Source organism: Psychrobacter sp. FME5 (assembly GCF_014861375.1). Classification (NCBI taxonomy): domain Bacteria; kingdom Pseudomonadati; phylum Pseudomonadota; class Gammaproteobacteria; order Moraxellales; family Moraxellaceae; genus Psychrobacter; species Psychrobacter sp. FME5. Next base: position 7,592 of record NZ_RRYX01000011.1, read on the forward strand.
GAAGGTAAAGACCTTGCGGTTCGCGTACCTGCTGGACTGATTCTTATGGTTCCAGGTAAACCACTGAAATTAAATAATTGGTGCTTTCATACTACTCCACAAACGCACTTAAACAATCGTCGTGGCTTTCAACCACGAGGGCAATGTTTAGGTGGCTCCTCTGCCATCAATGCCATGATTTACACCCGTGGTAGTGCGTTAGATTATGAGCGCTGGGTGGAGCAAGGCTGCGAAGGCTGGGGTTTTGACGATGTGCTTCCCTACTTTATCAAAGCCGAGAACAATGTCCATGGTAGCGATGAACTACATGGCGATAGCGGACCTTCGCATGTCAGTGAATTACTCAGCCCACGCGACATCTCAAAAGCATTTGTCGAAGCGGCCATTGCCAATGGTCTTGACCACAATGAAGACTTTAATGGCGCCAAGCAAGACGGTGCAGGACTGTATCAAGTCACCCACTTTCATGGCGAAAAACAAGGCCAGCGCTGCTCTGCCGCTGCCGCTTACCTACATCCTGTGCAAAGTCGATCAAATCTGACGGTCGTTACCCATGCGCAAGCCAACCGCGTCATCTTTGAAGACAAGCAGGCAACGGGCGTAGCGTATGAAAAAGACGGTGTCGAACATACAGTCATGGCACGTCATGAAGTGATATTATCAGGTGGCACGTTTGGTTCACCCAAAGTTCTGATGCTATCAGGTATCGGCCCTGCTGAGCATTTACAGTCACACGGCATCGATGTATTGGTAGATGCGCCCGAAGTTGGCGGTAATCTACAAGACCATTTGGATGTAGTATTTGATTACGAGGTTAATACTACTGATGTTATTGGTATTGGCATGGCGACCATTTCAACGCTGACCAAGGGTATTCGACAGTGGAGAAAGGACGGTACAGGCCTCTTGTCTTCTAACTATGCTGAAGCAGGCGCATTCTATAGCGTTGGTGACGCTCCAAAAGAATGGCCAAACACCCAATTGCATTTTGTAATCTCTCGCGTGATCGAACACGGTCGTGATCTCAGGCGCGGCTTTGCTGTCTCATGTCACAGCTGCTATTTACGTCCTGAAAGTCGCGGTACGGTCAGGCTCGATTCTGCCAACCCCTCAGACACAGTATTGATAGATCCAAACTACCTCTCTGACCCCAAAGATGTAGAGTATATGGTAGCAGGCGCGGAGCGGGCGCGAGCAATCATGCAAGAATCACCAATGGCCAAATATATTACCGAGGACTACCCTGCTCCTTATATCGAAAAAGACGGCATGCTTGGCTATATTCGCAATAAGTCAGATACTATCTACCATCCAATTGGCACTTGCCGCATGGGTTCAGATAGCGATTCAGTGGTCGATTTAGAATTAAAAGTACGTGGGGTAAATGGGCTACGAGTCATTGATGCGTCAGTTATGCCGACATTGATTAGTGCCAATACCAATGCACCAACGATTATGATTGCTGAAAAAATTGCCGACCTTATTAAGGCAAATCATAGCCATAAAAAGTCAGTGGTTGCATAAATACAAGAGAGATACAGCGGGACTGAGACGCTTACGTTTAAAACATAAGTTTTACAGTCCCTATCGATATAGGCATAACAAGCCAGAAAAACTTATACCTGTCTCGCGTCACAACATATTTATTTTATTTAGGGCATGTCATTTAATCACGACTTTAATAATACATTGAAATAAGATAGTTGTAGTAAGCTATCTACTTATTATTTATTGCTTAAAAAACGACAAATTCTCATAACCCACTTCAAATAACGATAAAGTGATTATTACCATCTGGATTGTACCTATGAATACACGCACCACTTCTTGGCTCAAAATAACGCTAAGCACCTACCTATTATTATCACTACCAGTAATGAGTCTGGCCGCTAGTACAACGCCACAAAAATGGAAGTTGGACGTACCAAAAACCAACGTGAATTTTGAAGTCAATTATCTAGGTAAAGCCACTACCGATGGTAGGTTTAATAAAGTAAATGGCACTATCCATTATGATGTAAAAAAACCAGCAAGTACGACCATTAACTTTACCGTTTATACCGATAGTATTGATACAGATCGCAGTCTACGAGACGCCTTTTTGCGTCGGAAGGCGCTGCTGAATACTCAGCAATATCCGACGATGACTTTTGTTTCCAAAAAAGTCAGCATGATTAATCCCAAAGAAGCGAATGTAACCGGTGACTTTACCGTCTTAGGTCAAACCAAACCCTTAACCGTTAGAGTAAAGCTATCGGATGTCGAAAAGGATCCTGTCACCTCTAAACCTGTTTTGAAGTTCCGCGCTACCGGCATGGTTGATAGATATAATTACGGAGTTACTGCTTTTCCAAAAATCATCAACAATATCATACCTCTTGAGATATCAGGGAAGCTGATTGCTGCTAATTAGTTTTGAATAGCTTAAAAAACCCAATAAAAAAGAGTTGCTAGGAATCTAGCAACTCTTTTTTATTATCTAAACAGCTGGTTTAATTAAACCAAACTATTCACCGCATCAACCACAGCTTCAGTGGTAATGCCGAACTCTTTATACAGCTCATCTGCTGGCGCTGATTCACCATAAGCGCTCATACCGATGACTTTGCCATCAAGACCGACGAACTTAAACCAGTAATCTACATGCGCCGCTTCTACAGCTACGCGGGCGCGGATATTGGCTGGCAATACCGCTTCGCGGTAGCTAGCATCTTGCTCTACAAAGATTTCAGCACATGGCATAGAAACCACACGCACGCCAACGCCATTTTGGCTAAGCGTTTGATACGCTTGCATGGCTAGTCCAACTTCTGAACCAGTGGCGATGATGATTGCTTGTAGCTCGCCTTTTTCTTTTGCCAGTACATAACCGCCTTTGGTGATGTTCGCGACTTGCTCGCTATCACGTGCTTGATGTGGCAAGCTTTGACGGCTAAAGATTAACGCTGATGGATTGTGTTCAGACTTAATCGCTTCAACCCAAGCACTGGCAGATTCGGTCGCATCACACGGACGCCATGTACGTAGATTCGGCGTGGTACGCAGGCTAGTCAATTGCTCAACTGGCTGATGGGTTGGGCCGTCTTCACCCAGACCGATAGAGTCATGGGTATAAACATGAATGATACGCTGCTTCATGAGTGCGCCCATACGGACGGCGTTACGTGCATACTCCATAAACATCAGGAACGTTGCCACGTAGGGGATAAAACCGCCATGCAGTGCGATACCATTAGCAATCGCAGTCATACCGAACTCACGCACGCCATAGTAAATGTAGTTGCCGTCAGCATCTTTTTCGATGCCTTTAGCACCTTTAAATAGCGTGAGGTTTGAGCCAGCAAGATCCGCTGAACCACCCATCAATTCAGGCAATAATGGCTGCAAGGTATTAATCGCATTTTGACTGGCTTTACGGCTAGCGACATCGCCGCCTTGATCTTGAGTTTGCTGAATATAGTCTTGGGCTTGCTTGTCAAAGTCCGCAGGTAATTCACCGTTTAAACGGCGTAATAGCTCAGCTGCCAGTTCTGGATACGCCTTTTTATAAGCGTCAAAATCTGCATCCCAGTTCTTCTGTTGGACGTCACCTTTGATTTTAGCATCCCACGCTTCATAGATTTCATCATCTAATTCAAATGGTGCATGCTTCCAAGATAACGCATCGCGAGTTAAGGCGATTTCATCATCACCAAGTGGCGCGCCATGGCTGGCTGCTAGACCTTGCTTGTTTGGACTACCAGCGCCAATCGTCGTTTTACAAATAATAAGACTTGGCTTAGTGGTTTCTTTAATCGCTTGTTCAGTGGCCTGCGTAATAGCATCGGCATCATGACCATCAACCTTAATCACTTGCCAGCCGTACGCTTCAAAACGCGCTTGCGTGTCATCCGTGAACCAGCCGTCGACGTCGCCATCGATTGAAATACCGTTGTCATCATAAAAGAACACTAGTTTGCCAAGACCTAGCGTACCTGCTAGCGAGCAAACTTCATGGCTGATACCTTCCATCAAGCAGCCATCACCTAAGAACGCATAAGTATGATGATCAACGACGTTATGACCGTCACGGTTAAACTGCGCTGCCAGCGTTTTTTCTGCAATTGCAAAACCAACGGCGTTGGCAATACCTTGTCCTAGTGGACCAGTGGTGGTTTCAATACCAGGGGTATAGCCAAGCTCAGGATGACCAGGGGTTTTCGAATGCAATTGACGAAAGCCTTTTAGGTCATCGACGCTGACATCATAGCCAGATAAATGTAACAATGAATAAATCAACATCGAGCCATGACCGTTTGATAGTACAAAGCGGTCGCGGTTATGCCACTGCGGGTCAGCAGGATTGTGCTTTAAAAACTTGCGCCACAACACTTCGGCAATATCCGCCATACCCATCGGTGCGCCTGGATGTCCGGAGTTGGCTTTTTGAACCGCATCAAACGACAGTACACGGATGGCATTGGCTAATTTACGTTCGCTAATTGGAGCTGGCATAGAGTGTCCTAATATTCGAAAGAGAGGTATGGAGCATAAGAGGAGAGTTTACTCAGAGGGTCATCCATCAAAAACGCGCTAGGCATCTTCAATAGATAGGCTATAAAATCAAAATGTAATATTAACATATTTGCTATGAAGCAAGCCAAAAATGCGCTGACAGAAGCGTTTGTATTTAACAATCATTCATATCAGTTTTGTTAAATGATAAACAATCATAGGGGGCTATAAATAAACTGCGAGTCAACCTAGCGACTCGCTGTTCATACGGCTAAATTTCTATTAAACAGTAATTGCCTCGACACCGCCCATAAACGGACGTAATACTTCTGGAATCGTAATACTGCCATCCGCATTTTGATGGTTTTCCATCACAGCCAATAAAGTACGGCCGACCGCCAAGCCTGAACCATTTAGCGTATGTGCTAGGCTGGTTTGCTTGCCGTCTTTGACGCGTGTGCCCATACGGCGTGCTTGGAAATCGCCACAGTTTGAGCAGCTTGAGATTTCACGGTAAGTCTCTTGGCTTGGCAACCACACTTCGATATCGTAAGTCTTTTGCGCAGCAAAGCCCATATCGCCAGTGCATAATTTTACCGTACGATACGGCAGATTTAGCTGCTGCAAGACATATTCTGCTTGTCCAGTCATCGCCTCAAGCAAATCATCAGATTGCTCAGCAGTAGCAATATTGACCATCTCAACTTTTTCAAACTGATGCTGACGAATTAGACCGCGGGTATCACGGCCGTGCGAACCCGCCTCACTACGGAAACAGGGTGTATGCGCGGTAAATTTTAACGGTAACTCTTTAATATCTAAACGCTCACCGCGCACCAAATTGGTCATCGGTACTTCGGCGGTTGGAATCAGATAAAAATCAGTGCCTTCATTATTGGTATGATTGGTTAGTTTAAACAAATCATCTTCAAACTTCGGCAGCTGACCCGTCCCTTTTAAGCTCTCACTATTAACGATATAAGGGACATAGGTTTCAGTATAGCCGTACTTAATGGTATGAGTATTTAGCATAAACTGAATTAAGGCGCGGTGCATTTGCGCAAGTTGCCCTTTTAACACGTTAAAGCGACTGCCCGTAAGCTTGGCGGCGGCTTCAAAGTCGAGCATACCCAGCGTTTCACCGATATGCGTATGGTCTTGAACCTCAAAATCAAACTCGCGCGGTGTACCCCATTTGTGTACTTCCACATTGTCGTCTTCTGAGGTACCAACGGGTACGTCTGTTGCTGGAATATTTGGAATCTGTAATGCCGCTTGAGTGATACGCTCTTGCAGAGTACGCAGCTCGTCTTCAGCCACCTTAATTTCTCCGCTGACATTTTGCATTTCAGCCAATAGCTCACTGGCATCTTCGCCTGATTTTTTTAGTGCACCTACTTGCTTAGCCCCTGCATTACGGCGCGATTGCAACTCTTCAGTTTTGACTTGTAAGGATTTACGCTCGGACTCAACCGTTTGCCAGAATGCCAGATCAAGCGCATAACCACGAGTGGCCAACTGCTGTTGTAAATCACTTAAATCGCCGCGTAAGAGTTTTGGATCAATCATAATAGTTGCCTGTAACGCTAAAGTGGATAAAAGGTTCAAAAATAAAATCGTCAATTGGTTAGCTGAGCTTTATGACGTCGTGATAAATGTCATGTGATAAAGCTCAGCTATGACGCTGTGTTGGTCATGAGAATATGTTGTGGACGCTATAATACCAAGACCCAGCAGATTTGACCATGTTTTGGCCAGACTTTGGGTAGGTTTCACTCATTTTTTAATTAATTTTCGCTCATTTTTTGATGAAGACATCACTCACTGCGCCATAATATCCATGATTGGTGACACGCTATTTTTAGCTTAACGATCTGCTCTGGTGTGTCACGAGTACTTGTAATGCTTTTCTATCTCCCTTAATCGTAATAATATGAACTCTATCAGAGAACAGAGTGGCTTATATGTTTCATTTAAGAGCGCTTTTCGGTAAGATAAGCGCATACCTTTATTTCACTTCTAGCCGAGTACAGCTTTGCTGCTTTGCTTTAACGATTAAACCTAACGCTTTTAATACAAGTATTTGAGAAACCTTTATGGCCCTGTACCCCTACACCCTACAACCTGTCGCCTTAAACCTGACCGAGGCTGAATTTCACCAAGCACAGTATGAACTGTTTGCCAGTGCCAGCCCATCATTTGGTCTATCCAGCTTCAAGACCAAAGAATGGATTATTATGGCGGTGGTTGTGATACTGGCAATTGCAGGGCTGGTCTTTGTCACCGGCTACTCGACCATTATTTTTTGGTTGATGCTGGTAGCAGTGGTGGTTTATCTACTGGTTCGTACCCTTGGCTTTAAATGGTATGTCAAAAGAGAGTTTGAAAAACAAGTCGCTGAACAAGAAATGCCCGATGAGATGCGTCAAATGAAGCTTGGGGTGCAAAAGCATGGTTTGGTCATGGCCATGCCGGTCAATCAGCCAGATATGTTTAATAGCAATCAGATGCGCGGGATGCAAATGCGCGCGGGTCAAACCCAGCAAGCAGTGATTCCTTGGAGCGCGGTCAAAAGTTGGGATGAGACGGACGATTATATTTTTATGATGTTTGAAATGAAGGGTCAACAAGGCAGTCAAATCATCCCTAAACGCTTAAAAGCGCAAAAATTCCCTATCGATACGGTACGCCAACATCTAGAAGAAGTCATTGCGGTAAAAGGTCTGAACCCTGAAAACTTACAACCTCCCGCATAAACCTTATAACGTAGATATGGATAGTATCAATAAATGAGTAGCATCGATGAATTAGTAGTTTCAATAAATCAATCATAAAATTACATTTATTGAATTTAACTTATCACTGCTACTTTGCTATTATAATAAGCATCAACAGACAAAATATTGAATACTAAAAAATATTAAGCTCTAAATATGAGATTCATCTACTGAAATAAGAACAAAGCATATTTAGATTCAACCTTTTTTAGTATTGTTGATTCAATTTAAAAGAGGGTCAAGGCAGCCGAGTGCAGAGGTATATGTCATACTTCAATCGAGGTTGACACTGTACTCTTTTATCGTGGATTGACTATATATGATAGAGTCAATGAACACTCACACTATAAGGATAATATTATGAGTAATACTAACAATGTGACCAACCAAATCGGTCTAGAAAAAGCAGACATGAGCGAAGTAATTGAGAAGTTAAATAGCCTGTTATCAAGCTACCATATGTTTTATATCAACGTTCGTGGCTATCATTGGAACGTTAAAGGCGAGCACTTCTTTACTTTGCATCCACAGTTTGAAGAGCTATATACTGCCCTACAAATACAAATTGATGAAATCGCTGAACGTATTTTAACCTTAGGCGGCACACCACTACACGCCTATAGCGACTTTGCTCAGCATACAAGCATTGAAGAAGATAAAAACGTTAAAGATGGCACCACTTGCGTCAAAGGTGTGGTAACTGGCCTACAGGTACTTATCCAAGAACAGCGCCAAGTGTCGGCACTAGCAAGCGATGCCGATGACCAAGGTTCAGCGGATCTCGTTGATGCTTACGTGCAAGAGCAAGAAAAGCTGGTTTGGATGTACAACGCTTTTTTAGGCTAACAATTTCTGTTTAAAACAATATATAGTTAAATACTTTAAAAACGCTACGATACTGCGGGTATAGTTTTTTTGCAGCCTCTGTCTGCGTAGGCACAGCAAGCAAGAAAAAACGGTACCTGCAGTACGTGATGTAGCGATATTACTTCTCACTGACTATAGAAAAAATAAATTTTGAGTAATAAAAAAGCACCTAAATTAGGTGCTTTTTTATTTTGCTAATACGTTACTAATGCCTATTTATTTTTGAATCCACTGACGCATTTTCTCACGCTCAGCAGGTGTTGCTTGTAGCCAAAGTTGCATAAATTGATCTAAGGTATTGGTAGATGAAGCAACGCTTGTCGTTTGCTTAACCGCAGTGACTGTACCGGTATCAACGTTACTTTGAGTGCTTGCTTCTGGCTTATCTAGTGCCGCAATAGCACGCTGGTTTTGTAGCTCAGCATCACCGCCACCAAATGCCCCACCTAGTGCTTTGCCTAGCCCTGAGAATAAACCGCCATCGCTACCCCCAACACTTTCTTGGCTGGCAATAACGGTATTGTTCTGTTGTACCGCGAGTGTTGGACGCTCAGCATATTCTTTGGCTGCTGCGTACTCTTCTGGTTGGTTTGGCATGGTTAAGCGATAGGTTTGATTGTCTACCATTTCAGCGGCGACGCTGATATTCCCTGAGCGCAAATAGTCGTGATCATCGCGGCGCAATTTATATAGACGATCATACTTAGCGGTAATCACATGTTTGCCAGGCTGTAATGTGAAACTTTTGGTTAAAGGCTGAAAGAGGCTTTGCGTAAGCTCTTGACCATTGATTGCGGTGACTTTGATATGGTCATCAACCAATAAAGTCACCGCTGCTTGTGACAACGTAGAAACGGCGCCCGCACCAATGAGCAAAGCGCTGATAGACAATTTTTTTAGCAAAGAAGCATTCAATTTCATAAGTGGTTCCATTAATAGTAAAAACGTTTCGGATAGAGATATTCGTGTGCTTAATGCTAAAAATCAAGCGGCATTGTATGATGGGTATGCTGATCTTGATCAGCAGCATCGTTGTCTACTTGCGTCTCTTGGGCAATATCAGCCAGCTCTGCGGCGAGTGTCTGCTCATCAATCGTACGCAAAGCATCGCTTATCACTGCTTTAGATATATTACTACGGCCAAGGTTTGAAAACATCGGTTGAATGTAATTGAGCACTTCCATCATCGCACCGATACGATGCGGCCCTTCAGTGAGTAAATAACTGATAATACGTTCATCAAACTGCCAACCACGTCTGCGTAATATGGACTGCAATAAGGCTTGACGATCTGCCAAATCGTGACCTGTAGGCACTTTAAACGAAGGCGCTTGTGCCAAACGTGTCAGCAAGTCTCTCAACTGAAACGGCAGTTCGGATGCAGGCTTATTGGCAGCAAATAATAGCTGGCGCTGGCCTTCACGGCTGCGATTGATCAGATGAAATAATGCTTCTTGCCATTGGCTGTTTTGCTCGATCACTTCTAAGTCATCAATAGCAATCAATGAGAAATTCTCTAAAGAAGAAAGCACATTGACATCGGTATGAATCAGCTCATTCAGTGACAAACAAATCGCCGACTTGTCCATCTCGATAAACGACTCACAAATAGCGGATAATAAGTGCGACTTGCCTGTAGCAGGACTGCCAAATAGGTACAGCTGACCAATCAGGCCGACATGTAGCTGCCGCACTGCATCAATAATAGACATCCAACCTGGACCGGCAAAGTCACTGAGACTTGCATCGTGCTTAATATCCAGATTGAGACTTAGCTGTGCTTCTGCCATGAATCATCAACTCGTTTTGCATGGGGTAATAAGTAGGGTAATAAAAAGTGCCATAAAAAAGGATAAACGACTAATATTTTTAAACCGGCTTTGGCAAAACTCGCTTTTATCAAAGCCAACCTAGTAACGGCAAATACCGTTATTACTGCGCCTATATATAACATATTTGCAAAATGACTGACAAGTCTTTTACCCATTAAGCCCAATCAATTATCATTTATCAACAGTGCCTTGCACCGTAAAACAGCCTTCCCACCTAATACATTTCTATCCTTGGGTAATATAACCTCATTATTGTTTATCAAATAAAGCAAACTGTTTCCGGCCTTTATAAAAATCCGTGGATTGGTAATAAGCATACAGGTGACGGAATAAAACGTTGATGACAGCAGACACAGGCAGCGCAATAAGCATACCGACGAAACCTAGCAAACTTGCCCCTGCCAACACCGCAAAGATGACCCATAACGGCGACAGTCCAATCTTATCACCTAATAGTAAAGGTTGTAGGATATAGCCTTCTGCGGCTTGACCAACCAAAAACGCGCCAACAATCAATGATAAATGTGTCCAGTCTAAGCCAAATTGGAATAGGCAAGCAGTAATCGCCGCAATAAAGCCGATACCGAAGCCCAAATATGGGACGAAGCTGGCAATACCAGCCACCATGCCAATGATAAGCCCAAGCTCAAGTCCGATAAGCTGGAGCTGCACGGCATAAATGGCACCCAATAATACCATCACTAATAGCTGACCTTTAATAAATGCCATCAATGCACGATCGCATTCTTGAGCGATGGCCACTACTTTTTCACAATAAGGCTCTGGTATCGCTACCTTCCATGTTTGTAGGCGTTGATCCCAGTTAAACAAGAAATAAAAGGTCAAAATAGGAACCAATACAATGAGTCCAGCATTGTTGATGAAATTCATACTCGAGACAAGTATTTGACTCATCATCGTGCTGGCATCGGCAAACTTATAATTCGCCTGCATATAGTCGACTAAGCTCTCAGAAAACCCTTTGGCTTTTAGTTCAGGTAGACGAATGCGACTGTTGTTGGTGAACCATTCTCGCACGACTTGATTATACCAATTTAAAACCTTGGGCAAATAATCCCATGCAGCTTGCAGCTGATGCCACAGCGTCGGTACTAGCCACCAAAGTAGCAGCACCATCCCCAAAGTAATCGTCGAGTAGACGATAATAATCGCCATCCAGCGTTTGATATATTTAGACAGACGCTTTACCAGTGGATTAAATAAATACGCCAGCACAAAAGCAAAGACAAACGGCACAATGACCGGCATCATTAAATACAACAAGAACACCGCCACAATGATAGTAACGACAATAAATAAACGCCGAAAAAAAGGATCTATTGGTTGTTTCATCATGACAAGTAATCCTTGGTTAGGCTGATTTAAAATAGTGGTGCGCTTAGTCCATGTTGTAACATGCGTTAAGCAGTAAGCTTATAACAGCGAACAGTTATTGACAATAAATTTAGCGTTCTATTATTGCAGAGTAAAATAAAAAAGCCGTCATTTTTTGTTTCTTAATTTTTTATTGACCCTTTATCATCAGCCTACATTAAATATCAGCCAATTATCGAGCAAATAACAGCAAGTTGCTTTGCGAGTGTGGGGCATTTTTGGGTATAATGCGCGCACAATCTACGAAATTCACACGACCGATTCGCTTTTCTACTGACTGACCTTCATTCCTATAAAATTTGTGAGATGACCATGAGTAATAAGCCTTCTTTAAGCTACAAAGATGCAGGCGTTGATATTGATGCTGGCGATGCGTTGGTTCAACGTATCAAATCCGTGGCAAAAGCCACTTCACGCTCTGAAGTTGTGGGTGGACTTGGCGGTTTTGGGGCGCTTTGTCGTATTCCGACTGGTTACACCTCACCCTTATTAGTTTCGGGTACTGACGGCGTAGGCACCAAGCTTAAACTGGCCTTGCAACTGAATCGCCATGACACCATCGGTATCGATTTGGTTGCCATGTGCGTCAACGATTTATTGGTCTGCGGTGCAGAACCTTTATTTTTCTTAGATTACTATGCAACAGGCAAGCTTGATGTTGATGTGGCGGCCACGGTCGTTACTGGTATTGGCGAAGGCTGTAAGCTATCAAATTGCGCACTGATCGGTGGCGAAACGGCTGAGATGCCCGGTATGTATCAAGATGACGATTATGACTTGGCTGGGTTCTGCGTAGGCGTCGTTGAAGAGAGCGAGGTAATCACTGGTGAAAATGTCGCAGAAGGCGATGTATTGATTGCCCTAGCTTCCAGTGGTGCGCATTCTAACGGTTATTCATTGGTTCGTAAAGTCATTGAAGTCAGCGGCATTGATGTCACTACCAGCAATGAGCAATTAGACGGTCAACCTATTCAAGATGCCCTAATGGCACCGACACGTATCTATGTTAAAGCCATCAAAGCACTACAAGACGCCCTCGGTAGCTCAGCTCTACATGCGATGTCACATATCACTGGTGGCGGCTTAACGGATAACTTACCGCGTGTATTACCAGATAATCTAGCGGCGAGTATCGATGCCAATAGCTGGCAGTTCTCAGAGCTATTTACGTGGTTACAAACCCAAGGTAATATTGAGCAAAGCGAGATGTACCGTACCTTTAACTGCGGCGTTGGTTTTGTCATCGTGGTTCCTAAAGATAAAGCCGAAACGGCTATAAAAATCTTAAATGATGCAGGCGAAAATGCGTGGCAAATGGGTGAAATGGTCAGCCGCGAAGCGGACGCCGTGGTGTACCGTTAATGTCAGAAATGTCAGATGTATTACCAATATCCGTTGATACTGTCTCAGTTGAACCTATCAGCCAAGCCCGTAAGCCATTGCGCATTGCTGTCTTGGTATCTGGTAGTGGTAGTAACCTGCAAGTATTGATCGATGCGATGCAAGCAGGCGCGCTACCGATTGAGATTGTCGGTATCATTAGTAACCGTGAAGATGCCTATGCGATTAAACGCGCTGAGCAAGCAAATATCCCTGTTGCCCTGCTCTCACATACCGATAGCGGCAAACGTATGGGGATTAAAACTTTTGAGAGCCACGCTAATGAGCAGTTAAAATCATGGCAACCTGACTTGATTGCCTTGGCCGGATTTATGCGGGTATTGAGCGGATCATTTATCAATAATGCACCAGCACCGATGATCAATCTGCATCCGTCGCTGCTACCTGCTTATAAAGGGCTTAATACGCACCAGCGTGCCATACAAGCGGGCGAGCGTCATCATGGTTGTAGTATTCATGTGGTCACCGCTGAGCTCGATGCTGGCGCAGTTTTAACCCAAGCTGTATTAACGGTTGGCGTTAAAGATACAGTGGATGGCTTACAATCACGCGTACAAAAGCTCGAACACCAACTGCTACCTTGGACGATATTACTGATTGCTAAAGGTGTTATCAGTTTGAACGATGGCATTAATAATAAATCCAGCCATTTACCAGCCTTACCTTTAAAGCTATGGCTAAATAATTAAGTTTTAAACATAACTATTTCACCCATAACTTTCCGTTTGATAAAAAAGCAGAACCATAACTGGTTCTGCTTTTTTATGCGCTCAAATAACGTGATTGATAATTTATAGCACTGATGATTCATAGCAAAAAAAATATCCCGCTACTGAGTAACGGGATATTTAAAATTAAGCTGTTAAAATAATTTAAAACTAAGCAGGTTTTTTGCCAACCACATGTACTGCTTTGATATTTACAAACTCTTTTATACCGAAGCCACCATGTTCACGGCCGTAACCTGAGTCTTTAACACCGCCAAACGGTAAACCTGGATTGACCAAATCATAGCCATTGATATAAACCATACCGGTATCGAAGTGCTGCTGAGCCAGTTTAATGGCTTTCTCTTCATCTTTTGAGAAGATAGCACCACCTAGCCCATAACGACTGTCGTTGGCAATTCTGAACGCATCATCTTGGTCTTTGGCGCGAATAAGCGAGGCAACTGGACCGAATAGCTCGTCTTTATAAGCAGGCTGTTCTGGAGTGATATTCTCCAAAATAGTCGGTGGATAAAAAGCACCAGGCTTATCAGAAACCTCCCCGCCTAAAGTAATCGTTGCGCCTTTATCCACACTTTCTTGAACTTGTTTATTCAAATCATCACGCTGCTTGATACTTGACATGGGACCGACGTCAGTAGAGTCGTCCATTGGGTCGCCTACTTTGTAGTTATTGAATTTTTCAATAACGAGATCGCGGAATTTGTCATAAACACTATCGACGACGACAAACCGTTTGGCGGCGATACAAGTTTCACCATTATTGTATAAGCGTGCATGGGCACAGGTTGCCGCTGCCAAGTCTAAGTCGGCGTCTTCTAATACGATAAACGCATCGTTAGAACCAAGTTCCATGACGGTCTTTTTCAACGCTTTAGCCGCCTGTTGAGCTACAACGCGACCCGCCACATCACTACCGGTTAGTGTGACGCCGCGTACTTTTTCATGTTCAATCACTTTTTCAGATTGGTCATGACTGATAATTAATGCGCGGAACAAATCATTTGGTAGGTCAGACTCATGCATGATTTTTTCAATCAATAAGCCTGAACCTGTCACGTTAGAGGCGTGCTTAAGCAAAATACTGTTACCTGCCATTAAATTGGCAATGGTATAGCGAAATACCTGGTAAGCGGGGAAGTTCCATGGTTGGATACCATAGATAATACCGATAGGATCGTAACTGATAAGACCTTGCTTAATACCCTCGATATCGCGTTCATCACTCGCCAGAGCAGCAGCGCCTTCACTGGCAGTGAAATCGCAAATACCTTTACATAAATCAACTTCACCTAAGCTGGCCGCTAACGTTTTACCACGCTCTTCGGTCATCAGTTTTGCCAATTCATCTTTATACTTTATCAGTGTGTCGCCAATAGAAGTAATCACTTTAGCACGCTCTTCAGGGCTTACTAAACGCCATTCTGAAAATGCCTTGTGAGACGCATCAATGATTTTATTGACTTCATCATTGCTCATATAGCGATAGTCTTTAATGTCTTTACCCGTCGCTGGGTTTACAGTGGTAATATCTGCCATGATAATTATCCTTGTTTATTTATTATTGATTTATTGAATGAAAATTGCTGTTAAGGTAATAGCTATCTAGAGAGCCGCTGATTATTAATGGACAGCTAATTATTAATGGACAGCTATATTGAGATTTATACGAATAATTTAAAAGTATTGAAAATGATAATAGTGACGTATAACTTAACAATGCTTATTTCAGTTGTTTTTTTTCTTAACGTTCAATTATCATAACAAAATGCCCAGCCGATAGTTTTTACAAGTTATAAAGAAGTGTGCTTAAGATGTTAAGAATGTGACACCCTTATAAATAAACCATTCACAAAAATTAGAATAGTAGGGAAAACGAGTGTAAGTACTACGCCTTGTAGACTATAGTTAAAAAATACTTCAAAAACACTACGATACTGCGGGTATGGTTTTTTTGTAGCCTCTGTCTGCGTAGGCACAGCAAGCAAGAAAAAACGGTACCTGCAGTACGTGATGTATCGATTTTACGTTTCACTGACTATAAACGAGTTTGAAGTCGCTAATCGTACTTTCTAGGTTTGGCATAAAGATGAAATTCATTTCAAAATCAAACAAATAAAAAACCAGCGCAGCGGCTGGTTTAGTGGGTATTAAATAAAATATACATTAAAACAGTTAAAACAAGTGATTAATAATCGGAATCTCTTGCGGTGGATTCTCTTCTTCATCGACGATTTGACGGGCCACATGCATGATAAGTTGACGCAACCAACGATGGGCTGGATGATGCTGCAATAAAGGCGACCACGCCATCGTCAACTCAAACTCAGGGATAAAGAAAGGTGGCTCTTCCATAATAATGCTGTCGTTATTGGCTTGCATTTTTGCCACACGGGTCGGCAATGTTGCAACCAAATCTTTATTAGCAGCGAGCATCGCAGGCATTTGATAATGACGGGTAAAAACACTAATTTGACGCTTTTGACCTAAGCGCTGCAGGGCTTGATCGATAGAACCTAAGCCGCCAGATTTTTCTGGATTGACCCCAAATCCCACGCCCATACCTGTTTTAGAGACCCAAACGTGTTGCGCTTTTAGATAGTTTTTTAGATTAAAACGATTGGCATAAGGGCTTTCAGAAGACAATAAACAACTAAACGTATCGCGCCATACCAACACCTGATGGAAGCTTTGCGGGATTTCATTAAAACGATTAATCGCCAAATCTACTCGCCCCTGTTCCATATCGCGATAGGAAACGTCAGATGGCGTCAAGAAATCTAAAATAACGTTCGGCGCCTCTGATCTTAGCGCTTTTACCAGCTTTGGTACTAAGGTCGCTTCAGCATAATCTGAGGTCATGATACGAAAAACGCGCGAAGTGCTATAAGGACGAAATTCAGTGCGCGGCTCTAATACTTGGGTCAAATCCGCCAATATTTCGCGGATTCGTGGCTGCAACTCTAAAGCACGTTCAGTCGGCGTCATACCCTCAGATGAACGCACCAACAACGGATCATTAAACAACTTACGCAAACGGCGCAAAATATTGCTCATAGCAGGCTGAGTGATTCCAAGCTGCTCAGCTGCACGTGTTACGTTTTTCTCTCTTAATAACACATCTAAATGTACTAGTAGGTTTAGATCTACACGTTGCAAATTCATATCAACATCTCTTTAAGCCTCTTTTTAGAATACTTTCTAATTTCAGGCAAATTTATAATTTCAGGCGACTCTTAAGTACGCGACCGAATAAAGCAAAAACACTAGGCTGACCAACGGACCTTACTTTACAGTCAGTTTTTAGCTTTTAGAACGTTTCCATACAATAGTTATTGATTAAATCATATAAATGGATTTGTTACATTTAATAAGGATTAAATATTAATTAACCTTTGTTTATAACCTCTACAACCCACCTCAAACCCTTGCTGTTACTATACTATAATTAATAGAAATACCAAAGATAACTATCATAAATTAGATAAATTAAGGTAACCTAGCTATAGTGACTGGCAAGCGCTCGTCAGTCGTTGCTTAATATAAGACTATTATCATCAGTTTGACTGGCTTGGCATTGTATCTATTTTATCGCATTTTTATGCTGAAATAGAAATATAAACCCTATTACTGAACTTTGCGCAAATTTAACTTAGGGCTCTTATTTCTCTTTGAGCTTGAATTAATCACTAGCATTGTTTAGGGTAATAAGCGCTTTAATAGGCCAACAAATCCTAAAAAAGAACCAATTACCCCCAAAACGACAGATCAAATGATAAAAGCTGACCAAATCGACAGGTTTTTATTGCTTTTATGACGATTTTCTTATAGTTTAGTAAGGATTGCTCACGCAAGAGGCTTTTATCTCAAATTTTCACCTCTGCCAGCATCTTTATATATACGGAAATTATTTAAATTACTTTAATTTACTAATTTATTCATCACCAATGGAGAAGTTTAGATGTCAACTTATAAATCAGCGATCGATTTAGTACGTGAACTAAAGCAAAAACACGGTAACTGGGAAAATATCAGTGAAACCGATGCGGCACGTATGATGTTACAAAACCGTTTTAAAACAGGTTTAGATATCGCTAAGTATACTGCAAAAATCATGCGTCAAGACATGGAAGATTATGATAACGATACCTCTCAGTACACCCAGTCTTTAGGTGCCTGGCATGGCTTTATCGCTCAGCAAACCATGTATGCTAAGAAAAAATACTTTGGCACTACCTCTAAAACTTACATCTACCTATCTGGTTGGATGGTAGCAGCGCTACGTTCTGAGTTCGGTCCTTTACCTGACCAATCTATGCACGAAAAAACCTCAGTTGCGAGTTTGGTTGAAGAGATCTACACCTTCTTACGTCAAGCGGATGCTAAAGTATTAAACGACTACTTCCGTGAGCTAAATGCAGCTGAAGAAGCGGGTCAAGATACGAAAGCTATTCTAGAAAAAATCGAAAACTTTGATTCACATGTTGTGCCAATCATTGCTGATATCGATGCTGGTTTTGGTAACGAAGAAGCGACGTATCTATTGGCCAAACAGATCATCGAAGCGGGTGCTTGTGCCCTACAAATCGAAAACCAAGTATCTGATGCTAAACAGTGTGGTCACCAAGCTGGTAAAGTTACAGTACCACATGAAGACTACATCGCAAAAATCAACGCACTGCGTTATGCATTCTTAGAGCTAGGTGTTGAAGACGGCGTTATCGTTGCCCGTACTGACTCTGAAGGCGCATCACTAACGCAAAAAATTCCAGTATCAAATGAGCCTGGCGATCTTGCTTCTAAATATATCGATTTCATCGAAATGGAAGAAGTCTCTCTAGAAGATGCTAACGAAAACGATAGCCTACTCAAGCATGACGGCAAACTGGTACGTCCAGTTCGTATGCCAAACGGCTTGTACAGCTTCCGTGAAGACACCAACGTCGACCGTGTGGTACTTGACTGTGTAACCGCGCTAGAAAACGGTGCAGATCTATTATGGATCGAAACACCTACGCCAAACGTTGAACACATCAAAATGATGGTTGATCGCATTAAAGAGCAACAGCCAAAAGCCAAGCTTGTTTATAACAACAGCCCATCATTTAACTGGACGCTAAACTTCCGTAAGCAAATTATCGCTGAGTGGGAAGAAGCAGGTAAAGACATCTCTAAATACAATAAAGATGACTTGATGAGTGCTGATTACGACGGTACTGAGCTTGATACAGCAGCTGATGAAGCAGCTAAGAACTTCCAAAAAGACGCATCACGTGAAGCAGGTGTATTCCATCACTTAATCACCCTACCGACTTACCACACTACAGCGCTTAGCGTGCATGAGCTTGCTAAAGGCTACTTTGGTGAAGACGGTATGCTTGCTTATGCAGCTGGTGTCCAACGTAAAGAAATCCGTGAAGGCATCGACTGTGTTAAGCACCAAGCAATGGCTGGTTCTGACCTTGGCGATGATCACAAAGAAATCTTCTCTGGTGACAACGCACTGAAAGCGGGCGGCGGCAAGAACACAATGAACCAGTTCTAATAACCGACCACTTATAAGTACATTTTATAAGAATAAGCTATAAAAAAAGCCGCTCTACATCATGTAGGGCGGCTTTTTTATGGGCTTGTATTTTGGCACTAATAAGACCAGTTTATTAATTCTAATCAGGGCGTTTATTATCAGTGCGTTTATTATCAGTGCTGTCAATATTGGCGCTGTCGGTGTTATTAGTAGTCTTATACCATTCACAAAAATTAGAGTGACAAGGAAAATGAGTGAAAGTACTACGCCTTGTAGACTAAACGAGTTTGACACAGCTAATCTTACTTTTTGGGTTTGGTATTACTAATCTCTGCCCGACTGTTCTCTATATCTGTTGAATATTGATGTGTTTGCTTTTTGTCCATCCGCTCACCCTTCATGTTTTTTAGACGCGGCTCATTTTTAAGTCGTTTACGATAAAGCATTTTTATCAGCCTATAAATCAGATAAAAAACCCCACCAAGCACGAGCAGCCACCACAGTTGTATCAGGCCAAGTGTAAACGATCTCAGTATCCCCCAGCCTTCTCGAAATGCCTCGCTCACCTGAGCGCCAAAACTTGGACGCTCAGCCGCTAGCAGCACGTCTAGATTTTTTGTGATTTCTTTATAGCTAACATCTGGCTGCTTAAAAGTGAGGCTAATACTGCTGTATTTAACTTTATCAGCGATGGCTAGCTGCTCAAGCTTAGCCAGCTCTTGCTGACGACGCGCAGCATACGTGGCGCTGATAGCATCGACATTGCTGGTCTGCTCTTTGTCATTCTTACTGTTTAAACGCTCCGCGCTAAGCTCGCTTGCCATATCACTACTCAGCTGACTGGCCAGCTGTTCACGGTAAATATCGAGAGTCACGTCTTGCGCACTAAACTGCTGCTCATTTAAAAATGCCACTTGCTGCTGTACTTGGTCTAAGAACTTATTGACATTGACACGAGGTATGCGAACCGTCATGTCCGCTTGGCGAGTATAAGTGGTGATGGTAATGTTTTTATCACCTTGCACAAAGGTGCGTCTATCATCCGGATAATTATTAATATGGCTGAGCGCGACATAGCCACCTTGTTGCCGCGTCAAGCTCTCAATGGCATTGCTACTCTTGACCACATCTTTGACTTTGAAGTTGGCACTGGCAGTTATCAAGAGCTTTTTACCAGCGATTTGAATATCTGCTGTCTGACTGCCTAGCGTTTGCTCGCTACCGTTCGATAGGTTTTGCACCTGTAAATCATCAGTTGCCACATCGGACACCATGCCGACCATTTCACTTTCTGTCGCTGCTGCAACTTCTTCAGTGACCACTTCTGTCATATCAGCACGACTCTCTGCATATTCAGGAGCCTTATCACAGCCACTTATCAGTAATACAGATCCTAGCATTACTGGCAAAAAAGCAGCGGGTAGAAACAAATCTTGTGAATAAGCTTTTGATAATACACTTTTAGTGGTTAATCTTGAATAAGTCTTAGGAGTGTCAGACTTGTTTTGATTGCCTTGCGTCATTATTTTATAATCCGGAGTTTTATGAGATATGGTAGAGGTATTAGATAAAAACATTTTTATTTTCATTATAAAACCATTATTCCTTGACCTACTTTTGTTTAATAATTAGCTTTGATTATAATGATTCCTCATTGAAAGTACATCTCTAATATCAGCTCAACTTATTCATAAAAAACTTTCGCTTGTCATTAATGGTTCGCTCTCATACGATGGTAGATATCTAAACATTTATTTTTATAAAAATAATAAGGAACCATCATGCAAGAGATAGAGCTGAAGTTTTTGGTGCCAGAATCACGGTTACAAGGTCTCATGCGTCAAGCAAAAGTCAAATCTTCACAAGTAACACAACTGGCAGCCCATTATTACGACACACCAGATCAGCAGCTTGCACAGGCTAGTATTGGCCTGCGTATCCGTAAAGAAGGAGATACTTGGGTACAGACCATCAAAGCGGGTGGCGATGGGATTGCGGCACGTTTAGAGCACAATGCCATATTGGACAGTGAGCTGGTGCAAGCCATGCTCGACCATAACGAGTTGAAGCCTGATTTGACGATTTATAAAGACACCTCGGTTGCCCCTGCTCTCGAGGGTTTTAAGCTAAAAAAACTGGCCAAAAAACTCACCCGTCTCTATGTTACTGATGTCGAGCGCATCACGCGAGTACTGGTAGATGATGATAATGAAAAAACAGATAACCGTATCGAGATGGCATACGATTATGGCGACATCATCCATGGCAACGATGACACCCAGCGAGATGCCATTCAAGAGATTGAGTTTGAACTGTTATCAGGAGATTTAGATTTCTTATTTGCAACAGCCAAAACTTGGTGTAAGCGCTATAAACTATGCTTATCCACCGTGACCAAAGCCGAACGTGGCGGTTTATTAATCAATGCACAACGCTATAGCCTAGCGATGAACGCCGACTTTAGCCAGCTAAATATCAATAAAAAAACTAGCATGCCAGCCTTTGCCCGCGCCGCCGTACATAACTGTCTATTACAAATCCTACCGAACAGTAGTGCCATCGTCGCTGGTAGCACAGACAATGAGCACACCTTGCAATTGCGTATCGGTATTAACCGCTTACGCGCTGCAATAAAAGCATTTGCAAGCTTCTCTGATGAGCTCAATCCTGATTGGCAGCCTATACTGAAGCAAACCGCCAACTTACTTGGTGACTACCGTGAGCTTACCTATCTAATCAATCATATTGAGCCGAAATTACGGAAAAATGGGGCACCAAACGTCGATTGGACAGCAGACATAGAAACTTTAAAAGTTAAGCCTATCGATGCAGTTAGTGCCAATGACTTTCAGCTAACCCTATTAGAGCTGATTGCCTTTACCATGAGCGACCCAAAGCTTGAACCTCAAGCTGACACACTTGCCAGCGATAAACTCTCAAAAATACTGGCCAAGCAATATAATAAATTCTTAAAAGCTGATAGAGAATATGATGAGATGACTAGCGCTGAACTCGATAGCACTGATTCAAAAAATATTGACTCGGAACGCATTGATTTAAATACTAGCGATTCAATCGCTAATGCTAAAAACCAAGCACAGCACAAATTGCGTCGTCAACTCAAAGACTTACGCTATATCAGTGAGTTTGTCACACCGTTGTTGAATAAAAAAGAGGCAAAAAAGAAGGGTGAGCGCTGGCTAAAAGATTTGAAAAAAGCAGATAAAACACTAGGACAATATCGTGATCATATGCAGTATCAGCAATGTTATCAGCTGAAATCAGCAGTAGATAGCAATGCGCTATATGGGGCTGGTTGGTTCGCTGCCATGCGAAAAAAAGAGGATAAGCGCACCAAAAAATACTTGGCTAAAGTGCAGGACAGTTCGTTTTTTGATAAATAAATACCTGCCTAAATAGGAGCCGTTAAACAGCCTCTAATAAAAGCTTAAAAAAGACAGCTCACTTTATTAGGGCTGTCTTTTTTAGGACTGTCTTTTTTAGGACTGTCTTTTTGCTATTAATCCTCTAAACCAAATACTTGCATACGCTCATTAAGTGGCTGATACGTTTTCTCACCAGCAGGTTCAACGATATTACCAAATGGCATCTGCGCGATTAACTCCCAGTTTTCAGGGACCGAAAATGCCGCTGCGGCATCATCATCAATCAGTGGGTTGTAGTGCTGAAGGCTAGCACCAACGTTTAAAGTACGCAATTCTGTCCACATGGCATACTGGTGCATCGCTGAGGTCTGATGCGCCCACAGAGGGAATTTTTCAGCATATAGCGCAAACTTATCTTGCAACGACTTGGTGACTTCCTTATCTTCATAAAATAGCACCGTGCCTGCCGCCGCGCGAAAGCTGTCCATTTTCTTCTTAGAACCCGAAAAGTCCCCATCGCCAACCTCAATGCGTAGTTTATCTTCGGCAATATCCCACACCTGCTTATGCTGCTCACCAAATAACACGATCAACCGCGAAGACTGCGAGTTAAAAGCAGACGGCGTATGTAGCAATACACGCTCAGCAATATTAACAATCGCCCGTGGGTCTACTGGTAAATCATTACCTAAGGCATAGATAGTACGGCGTTCATCAAAAGCTTGTTGTAGGCTTACTAGACTGGCTTCAGTCATTATTATTATCCCCATCATTATTATGAATATATTTAAAAAAAGCGTTATAGATTTTTTATAATCTTGTTGATAACTTTGGTTGATAGCTTTGAGAGTTATAACTGTCTTTTGGTGACGCTTAATCTCAATGACCATTATAGCAATGAACTGAATGATCATTGGTTATCGTTAATTTTATTTTATAAATAACCTTGTAAGTATGTCTTGTAAATTTAGTTTTGATAATATCAAAAATAGCAATCAACCTTTAGACACCTCCTTTTTCACAGCTGGCTACTATTCGATAGTATCAGTGATACCATTAACACCACTTATAACAGATACAGGCGTGCCTTCATCAACCTCCTCAAACAAGTCAACGATGTCTTTATTGCGCATACGCACACAGCCATGCGAAAGAGGCACACCCATCGGTTCGGTGTCTGGCGTCCCATGAATATAGATATAACGCTGATGAGTATCGCAGCCACCTTGGCTATTACGGCCTTTATTCACCCCTGCTTCAAGTCCACTCAACCATAAAATACGGCTCAATATCCAGTCGCGCTCAGGGTACAATCTACCAAGCTCAGCATCATATAACTCGCCTGTTAGCACTCTTCCTATAAATACCGCATTTATAGCTGCGTTACCGCCTATTTTTTCTGCAATAACATGCTGACCAAGAGGTGTACAGCCACTGTCTTGCTGACTACCAATACCATTTTTAGCGGTCGATACCTTGTATTGAGTAATTTCTTTATTTTGCTGATATACCGTCAAGGTTTGCTGAGCAATATTGACCACCAATTGCTTAGTACACTTTTTATCATTTGTCATGGACATATTCCTACTATAGTCAGGTCTAAATAAAAAAGAGAAGTTTATAGCTATGTGCTATTGCTATGAGCTTTTCTTAACTGTCTCGTTTTAAACTGAATCGACTCACTCATTTATGCCATGATTGACAGTGTCATGAGTAAAATTAGTGAGATTTTCTATTATTAAAGGATTGTATCAAGACATTAGGCACCGTAATATAGGGGCACACTTTTTGATGCTAGCAGATTATGACGACTATTTCACCGACACGTGTGTCGATGTATGATTTTCTATATCAAGATACCAAACCTATGGTGTCACTATTGGCAGATGCTGCAAAACTTTCAATACCACAAGCGCGTTTGGCCATGGATGCCAGTTTACAGGCCATCGTTAGTGCCCTTCTTAGTTATCAGCAGCGCCATCAAGGACAGGTAGTGAGCAAAAAACTGTTTGGACGTAGTGCAGTTAAGGAGCTACGACAGTATAACTCGATGAATTTTGCGACGCTCAATGCCACATTCTATCATCGTCATGATACTGCGGACGCTATATTCAATGACAATGCGCGGGTGGTTAAAGCGAGCGAGCATATTGCTGCACAAATTGACGCAACGTCGCAACAAGTCCAAATTTTACTCACGTCTTTATGCGTGATTGCTCTACGTGAGCTGGCTATCCTGACAGAATATAGTCAACTGGATAATGATGAGATTAACAAATGGTTTGCCTTACAGCCACAGTTTTTAACCCCAGCTCGCTTTGCAGCACATGAGCCAAAAGCAGCCTCTGTCGAACTAGAAAAGACTAACGATGATAAAAATTCTATTGTAGCAGTCGATACATCATCAGAAAATGCGTCAGCAGAAAATGCGTCAGCAGAAAATGCGTCAGCAGAAAATGCGCCAGCAGAAAATGCGCCAGCAGAAAATGCGCCAGCAGAAAATGCGCCAGCAGAAAATGCGCCAGCAGAGAATCCGTTAGCAGAGAATCCGTTAGCAGAGAATCCGTTAGCAGAAAAGCCAGAAAATAGCACCAAGCCTCATATATCAAATCCTGAGCCGCTATCAGACAATCCACCGCCTTTTGACCCTTACTGGTACGAGCTGACGACATTCAAACCTGAAAAACATGAGCCCGTACAAGATATGCAACTGGCCACAGGCAATTACTTAAAAGCCATTGGTCGCTCACCAGATAACTTGCAACAGGGCCGCCACAATGACATGTTGGTGTTCACAGACATGCACGCTATCGCCTTACCACATCAACGCTGGTTATTGCAGCTGGCAAAAATATCTGACATCTACCTCAGTCGAAATCGTTTACGCGTCACCTCTGAACCTACCACCCCGCCAAAACCTCCTTTGGTAAGCTTGGGACTGGTCGGTGGTAATAGCGACACTACCCCAACAACAGTCAGCGAAAAGCCGATTGAGTATGAGAAGTCAGCGCCACTGTGGAAAAACCCCGTTATCTTAATTATTATTGTCGTTATCGGTGTGCTTGGGGGCCTAGCGACCCTAAAATATCAGGCGCAAAAATCTGATGGCGTCATCCTTGCCACCGAAGAAGTATTAGAACAAGATCGCCGCAAGGAACGCCAGCAACAAGATGTGGCGATTGTCATGATGGACGAGGATGAACCTGATGATGCAGAGACAGTAACCACCGAGTAGACAAAATCAGCCATAAAAAAAGAGGCGCTATTATATAGCGCCTCTTTTTATTGATCATTAACGAATCATTTTAAAACCAAACAATTTATACCATTCACAAGAATTAGAGTGCCAAGGAAAATAAGTGAAAGTACTACGCACTTTTACACTAAACGAGTTTGACACAGCTAATCTTATTTTTTGGGTTTGGTATTACTTTGATAAATCGCGACCACGGCTGGCTTCAATCGCCAAACGTAAACCATTTAAACGGATGAAACCTTCTGCATCTTTTTGATCATAAGCACCCGCATCGTCTTCAAAGGTGGCGATTTTTTCATCAAATAATGAGTCATCTGACTTGCGTCCGACCACACTTACGCTACCTTTATACAGCTTCACACGAACCGTACCGTTGACGTATTCTTGTGATTTGTCGATTAACTCCTGTAGCATAAGGCGCTCAGGGCTGAACCAATAGCCGTTATAGATAATCTTAGCGTAGCGCGGCATTAGCTCATCTTTTAGATGTGCCGCTTCACGATCTAGCGTCAATGATTCGATACCACGATGCGCTTTTAGCATAATCGTACCGGCTGGTGTCTCGTAGCAACCGCGTGACTTCATACCGACGTAACGGTTTTCGACGATATCCAAACGACCGATACCATGATCGCCACCGATTTTATTAAGCTTAATCATAATTTCATAAGGCTTGAGCTTCTCGCCATCGATAGCAACGATATCCCCTTTTTCATACTCTAATTCTAAGTATTGGGCTTTATCTGGTGCTTCTTCTGGGCTAACTGACCAGCGCCACATATCTTCTTCTGCTTCAGCATACGGATCTTCTAGGATGCCGCCTTCATAAGAGATATGCAGTAAGTTGGCATCCATAGAATAAGGAGACTTTTTCTTATTACCCGCATAATCAATGGCAATGTCGTGCTCTTCAGCATATTGCATCAAGCTCTCGCGGCTAGATAAGTCCCACTCACGCCAAGGCGCAATCGTAACCACATCAGGAGATAACGCAACCGCACCAAGCTCAAAGCGTACTTGGTCATTACCTTTACCCGTTGCACCATGGCTAATCGCATCAGCGTTGTGTTCTTTGGCAATCTCAACCAAACGCTTGGCAATTAGAGGACGGGCGATAGACGTACCGAGCAAATACTCACCTTCATAGATGGCATTGGCACGGAACATTGGGAATACATAGTCTCGGGCAAACTCTTCGCGTAAGTCTTCGATATAGATATTTTTGATACCCATCGCTTCTGCTTTAGCACGTGCTGGCTCAACTTCCTCGCCCTGACCGATATCAGCAGTAAAGGTAATCACTTCTGCATCATAAGTCTCTTTAAGCCATCTAGCGATAATTGAGGTATCAAGGCCACCTGAATATGCCAGTACGATTTTATTAATATTTTTTGGATCAAGTTGAGCCATGAATAACTCCTATTATGAGAATTTGATGTTGGTAAAAGCGCTAAGATTAAATCAAAAGATAAATTACCTACTCAGTGTACATCATATTTATCATAGGCAAAAGTGCAACTGCCCTCAGGCATGAGCTTTTGCTTTATATTGGTAGCTGCTAGTTTTGAATTATTCACGTTCAGATACTTCTTATCTACCTTTTATTCAAAAACAATCAGTGAATTATGTATAGATAGTTAGCCGCATATTTAGTCAAGTAGGCAAATCTGTTATGATAACGACACAACACCCTTTCCCCTTATCCCCATATATGACCATATAGAGCGCGACGATATTATGACTGTTTCGATTAGAGAGTTGACCATCCTTCAGCCAGATGATTGGCATATTCATTTGCGTGACGATAAAGCGTTAGCAACCACCGTGCCCCATGCCGCCCAGAGCTTTAACCGTGTCATCTGTATGCCAAACTTGGTGCCACCTGTCAAAAATGTCGATGATGCCCACGCCTACCGTGCCCGTATCATGGAACATCTACAGTCCAGTGATTTGACTGCTGAGCGCAAATCAGCATTTGACCCGCGTATGACCTTATACCTCACGGATAACACCACTGCGCAAGATATCGAAATGGCGGCAAAGTCAGGTATCGTACAAGCGGTTAAGCTGTACCCTGCAGGAGCTACCACTAACTCTGCTGATGGTGTCACCGATATCAATGCTTGCGTCGATGTCTTTGAAGCATTAGAAAAGTACAGCTTGCCACTACTGATACATGGCGAAGTCACTCAAGATCATGTAGATATTTTTGACCGCGAAAAGCGTTTTTTGGATGAAGTGTTGGCACAGATTATCATCAAATTCCCGACGCTAAAGATTGTCGTCGAGCATATCACCACCAGTGATGCCGCAGACTTTGTATTGTCGCAAGGCAATCACATTGCCGCCACTATTACCCCGCAGCATTTGATGTTTAACCGCAATCACCTGCTACTCGGTGGTATAAAGCCGCATTTTTATTGCTTACCTATTTTAAAGCGTGAAAGCCATCAAAAAGTATTACTGGATGTCGCCACCAGCGGCAATCCAAAATTCTTTTTAGGGACAGACTCTGCGCCTCATGCAACCGATAAAAAAGAAGCCGCTTGTGGCTGTGCAGGCTGTTATAGTTCCGCCACTGCCCTGCCGCTATATGCCACTGCTTTTGATAGTGTGGGTAAAATCGACAAATTAGAAGGCTTCACCAGCCGATTTGGTGCCCAATTCTATGGCCTACCTGTGAATGACAACACAGTGACTCTCATCAACAACCCGATGCAAGTGCCAGCATCTTACCCTTACTTTGATGGTAGCACCCTGACCCCATTGATGGCTGGTGAGACATTACCTTGGTCAATTAAAGCGTCACACTAACTGCCAGAATAGAGCTTTCTATATTTACCCTATGATAATTTTACATCTTTATGCCAAGCGGTATTAGGTATGACGGTTATCATAGGCTGCTTCTTTTCAAATTTAATATCCTAGCACGACTGATAAAAGCGATTTAACCTGATATGACCACTCAAAACGATGCCGCCTTGCCTAAAGATACTCTAGCTAATAATGTAGATAACACCCTCGATAGTGCTCCAAACAATATTACAGACGCCGGAACAGACGAACAAACCCCAATGAAGTTAAAGGACCGTTTTCGTAAGTTTTTGCCTGTCGTCGTTGACGTCGAAACTGCAGGCTTTAACGCCCAAACCGATGCTTTATTAGAAATCGCTTGTATTCCTGTGTTACTTGATGAGCATGGCGTGTTTTATCCAGGTGAAGCATTAAATGCTCATATCGAGCCTTTTGAAGGCGCCAACCTTGAACCAAGCGCCCTCGCCTTTACCGGTATTGATCCTAACAACCCAATGCGTAAAGCCATTGCCGAAGATGAAAAAACCGCACTACGCCGTATCTTTAAAGGTTTAAAAGAAGTACGCCGCGCTGAAGACTGCCGTCAATGCGTCTTAATCGGACACAACGCCCACTTTGATCTAGCATTTTTAAATGCCGCAGTGCTACGTAGCAACAGCAAAAACCACAACCCTTTTCATAATTTTTCAGTTTTTGATACCGTGACTTTATCGGCACTTGCTTTTGGTCAAACGGTGCTTGCACGTGCCTGTAAGGCTGCAGGGCTGGATTTCGATGGCAATAATGCTCACTCAGCGCTATATGACACCCAGAAGACCGCTGAGCTATTTTGTCATATCTTAAATAATTACCCTATGTTGGCTAATGCGATGCATAGCGAGCCGGAAACTGCAGAGCCTGAATCTGCTACCAACGATAAGTAATAATCTCTTTATCACATATCCTATATTGATAAGCGTGAACAATAGTGCTATTTGTAATGCTTGATGACTTTAACATCTTGATTTACAGTCAATAGGGATATGATTGATATCATGATAAAAAAATAGACCTTAGCTTCACTATTTCACATAGTTTTCTATGTCATATTTTTGCATAAAATAAGCCAATAAAGTGCTTATAACATTCGACGCTCAAACGATACGGTTATATCCCATAGATGGTCTAAGTTGCTCACACTGACTTGATAGTAATCATTATCAAGCTTAATAGGAGGGACTTTATTATGGATCCACAGCTTAAGTTATGGGGAGCCATCATCGGTTATATGTTGTTAGCGTTAACTATTAGCGGCTGTACTACCTTATGGATTCGACATCATCTAAAGCGTAAAGACCTGCATCCGCGACGCGCACTCAAAAAAAGATACTTAATTGTAAAAAGACGAAGAAAAAGGCTTGACAGAAAACGCAGACGCTATTAGAATACGCACCACTTCGACATAAATGGTGAAAGCAGTTGAAGTGTTGTTACTAGTCCCCATCGTCTAGAGGCCTAGGACACCGCCCTTTCACGGCGGTAACGGGGGTTCGAACCCCCCTGGGGACGCCACTATTTGGCGTCTCTTATTAGCAAGATTGCTGCAAAGCACTCGATAAGACTAATAAGTGCACCACCAAAAGCCCCATCACAATATATTGTGATGGGGCTTTTTTATGTCTATAACTATCCCTTTAACAGCTAACAAAAAAGGCCAGCAATGAATGCTGGCCTTTTTCGACTGGTCTTTATTTCAATAGAGCTTCTACCAAATTTTATCTGCAAGCATCAGCCAAATTAAGGCTAGGACAATTAACCCACCTAGTACAGTCTGAATTAAGAAAAAAGCTTGGTGCTGCCCCACTACTTTTCCTAACGTCAAACCCAAGGTATTATATTTGATAGGTGGCGTGTCAATACTGCCTGTTCTTGCTTGTTCTTCATAATACTCTTGGATAATATCCAAAAATTGTCGCCAGTCATTAGAAGCCCAGTTGTAAGGTTTAAATGGCATGAGTTTTTTCAGACCAGGCTCTTTAATCATCCAACGTTCCAGCGCAATAGAACGCAGTGACCAACTTGTAAAACGACGTGCGGTAATTTCCGAAAAATCTAGAATGTCTAATTCTTTATGTCGATCATCTAATAATAAGCGATTTTTTAGATTGGTTAGAGCCTGCTCTGAGCCCTCTACACATTGTAAAAAATAACCATTGCCATAGCACAGAATACCAGTAATGTTATCCGCTTGGTTATGCTCGATAGCAACCTCTGAGATATCATTGAGCGTACTAGGGCTTGCAAGGCCCGCCGAAGTAATCCGACTTATATATACAAGCTGGCAAAGACCCGTCGTTACTGGATTCGTCGAATCATTAATTATGGACAATCAGCTTCTCCCTATT
Organism: Psychrobacter sp. FME5; assembly: GCF_014861375.1. Taxonomy (NCBI): domain Bacteria; kingdom Pseudomonadati; phylum Pseudomonadota; class Gammaproteobacteria; order Moraxellales; family Moraxellaceae; genus Psychrobacter; species Psychrobacter sp. FME5. Next base: position 38,453 of record NZ_RRYX01000011.1, read on the forward strand.
ATTAGGTAAATATTGCTAAGACAACCATACTCATTTTAGAAAAACATAGAAACAAGACGTTTAAAAACAACATATCGGCTTGTTATATTATTGATTTTGTAAACTTTTATATTAATTGTATTAAGTTAGTTACATCATAGGCTAGTTTGGTCATCAAAGCAATATATGTTTATATTAAATAATGACTTACGAATGCTGAACGATAATATTAGAAACATTGAACTCTGAAATTCAAAATATGTTCAGATGCGAATTACACAATAAATCGCTGACCGGAGATCGCAATGAATGAAAGAATACAAACTTATGAGAATTTGGATAAGCATCAATCTGGTGGGAGGTTATTCGCTATAGTCAGTAAGATTACGATTGTGCAGCAAGAATGGCGGTGAGTAGTATGGCATCATCAGGATAGGTGAGCTTAATGTTTTGGCGACTGCCAGTCACTAGACGAACGGGCAACTCTAAGTGTTCAAAAGCACTGGCTTCATCAGTAATAGCAAGATTATGCGCAGCGACATACTCTAACACTTGCCTCAATTGACCAAGTCGAAATACTTGCGGCGTTTGAGCTTGCCATATGTTATTGCGCTCAATCGTTTGTTCGATATAAGCGTTGGAAATGTCCTCATCGACGCTTAAAGAGTCATTCAGACGCTCGTATGGCGCTTTAGAGTGCTTATAAGACTGTTTGAGAGTATCAGCAACTGGGGTCGCTAATATAGCGCCGTAAGGCTCTAACATGGCGGCTTGAATCACTGCATCAATATCATGGCTGGGCACAGCAGGACGCGCGGCATCGTGTATTAAGACTAAATCTGCATCATCAGCACCTACATTGCTAATAGCCTCTACCCCTGCCTGCACAGACTGCCAGCGTTCAGCACCGCCCATAGCATAATAGATAGGCAAGGCAAAACTCAATGCCTGTGCAGTACTGTCATCTGCTGCTACCACCAATAGGCATTTATCAATATAAGCACTAGCAGCGAGCCGCGCCACGCTGTGCTGTAGCAATGTCTGCTCTCCAATCTTGGTGTATTGCTTGGCAATAGACGCGCCAAAGCGACTACCGCGGCCAGCAGCGACAATCATGGCATATATATTAGGGGTGCTGTGCATAGAGTAATGCTCTTAAGGCAGTGTTCGTAGCATAGTATAGTCAGTTTGAAATAAAAGCGATACGATGGTAATGACGTGCTACGGCTATAAATTTTTCGCAGAATCTGTCACGCCTGCGAACAGCAAGCAAGAAAAACTATAGCCGTAGCACGGTATCGTTTTTAAAGCGACTCCACTATATTATGGATCCACTGTATGCTGATAAGATAAGAAGGAAGTATATTTTGATAGAAATGTGACATTCAAAAGACAAACAAAACGATTAATCATAAACGCTGATGCTAATAAAAATTAATAGCGACTATGTGTCGTCGGTGCCGTTGATACTTGTACAAAAGTCTCATTTGGCTTAATTAGACCTAAATCTAAACGCGCATGTTCTTCTACGGCCTCAAGACCCGTTTTTAAATCATTTACGTCCGTACGTAATAATTTATTTGCCGAGACTTGATTGTCATTCAAGCGCTGTTGCTCTTCGACTTCAGTCATCAGCTTACTATGTTCAAACCGACCATTTTCACCCAGCCAATACTGGTATTGCAGTCCTAAAAGTACCGCAACGGCTAAAGCAAGTAGTATAAATTGGCTAAAGTATTTCATAAAAGGATAGCGCCAAACGATATAGAAACAATGGAATAAAACCAATAAATATTGCTAGACGATACTTAAAACCACCTATCGCCTAGCATTGGTTATCAGCCCCGATTATTAACCACGTAGACCGATAAACTCTTCACGGCCACGATAGCTGGCACGTACTTGCTGCTCGATACGTAGTAGCTGATTGTATTTTGCGACACGGTCTGAACGGCATAGCGAGCCAGTTTTGATTTGACCAGCCGCTGTACCCACGGCTAAATCAGCAATGGTGCTGTCTTCGGTTTCGCCTGAGCGATGCGAGATAATGGTTGCATAGCCATTTTTCTTCGCTAGATAAATCGCATCTAGCGTTTCAGACAATGTGCCGATTTGATTAAACTTAATCAAAATAGCATTGGCAATATGCTTATCAATACCTTCTTGCAGGATAACAGGATTGGTTACAAACAAATCATCACCAACCAATTGGACTTTATCACCGATTTGCTCAGTTAAATATTTCCAACCATCCCAATCTGATTCATCAAGACCGTCTTCAATAGAGATAATCGGATATTGACGCGCCAATCCAACTAGATAGTCTGAAAATCCTTGGCTATCAAAAGCTTTATTGCCTTCGCCTGCCAAGATATATTTACCATCTTTGTAAAACTCAGTAGCCGCGCAATCTAAGGCTAGGTGAATATCTTCGCCTGCTTTATAACCGACTTGCTCAATCGCTTGCATGATAACGGTGATGGCTTCTTCGTTGCTACGCAAGTTTGGTGCAAAACCACCTTCGTCACCGACTGAGGTGCTTAAACCTTGAGATTTTAATACTGACTTTAAACTGTGGAAAATCTCAGTACCAGCACGCAACGCCTCTGAGAAGCTGGTAAAACCAACCGGCTCAATCATAAACTCTTGGATATCAACGGTGTTATCTGCATGCTCGCCACCGTTTAAGATGTTCATCATCGGTACAGGCATGGTCAATGATGTCTGATTACGCAGATTAGCAATATATTGATGCAGTGGTAGACTTTGTGACTTAGCCGCGGCTTTTGCTGCAGCAAGTGAGACCGCAAGTATGGCATTGGCACCAAGGTTGTCTTTGTTGTCCGTGCCATCGAGCGCAATCATAGTGTCATCGATGTTCTGCTGCTCACTAACATCTTTATCCATTAAAGCGCTACGGATTTGGCTATTGACATTGGCAACTGCTTTTCTGACGCCCTTGCCCATATAGCGATCTTGATCACCATCACGTATCTCAACGGCTTCGCGTGAACCGGTTGATGCACCACTGGGTACTGCAGCGCGTCCGATAGTGCCATCAGCTAAGATAACATCGGCTTCAATCGTTGGGTTACCGCGCGAGTCTAAAATCTCACGAGCGCGAATGTCTTTAATTGCGGTGACGTTGTTGGTTTCTTCAGCGTACATAATGTCTGTTAATTCCTTTGGTCATGCCAAGTTTATGGGATAAATAACGGCAACTAGAATATAAAAAGATAAAACAAAATATCGTATAGCAATGCGCCAAAAACAGCCTTATTTATTTATATAATCGGCTATTTTTAAGCATTATTAAAGGTTTTTTTAGTACCTTAACTGTTGGCTACAGTGCTTGGCATCATAGCATAAATTTTGCCAAACTGCCCTTACCTTACAGCAACTTACCGCCATAAAACTATGCACTATTAGCAATATTGATAATTATTTATCTGTCTCATTGCCTATGATATCAAAAGTGATAGTAATCCTATGATTTTGTGAGTGGTTGCCTTTTATTACTAGGGCGTGTCCTCATTTTAAAAATGGTGATAAAAATGAGTTAAATTGCCGTTAAACAAGGAAAATAGTGCAGATAATATCGGGATATTAGCCAACTATTTGACGATGTTTGGCAAAATTTAGCCATTTTTAGCCCATTTAGGTATTATTGTTTAGTTTGAGGACACGCCCTAGAGTTCGATACTGTATTATCAAGCTCTACCTTTGTTTTAAATCGGGTTAAGCGTAACGCATTCATTAATACCGAAATAGAACTAAGCGCCATAGCAGCAGCAGCAATCATAGGATTCAAGAAACCAAAAGCTGCCAGCGGAATACCTAAACAATTATAGATAAAGGCAAAAAATAGGTTTTGCTTAATATTACGCACCGTCGCATTAGCGATTTTCTGCGCCGCATCAATATGCATCAATGACTCACCCATCAAGCGTGCAGACGCACTGTGCTGGGCGACATCGGTACCTTCAAACATCGCAAAGCTAGCATCTGCAGTTGCCATCGCTGGCGCATCATTGACACCATCGCCTGCCATCGCCACTTTATGACCAGCCGTTTGCAATAAAGCCACTTGGCTGGCTTTGTCACGCGGGCTCATTTTACCATACGCTTGCGCGATACCCAGCTGCCCTGCTACATGGTCAACGACTGATTGTTTGTCACCACTCATCAAAATGACATTAATACCAGCATCTTGTAGCGCAGTAATGGCCTGCGGGGTATCTGCCTTTAAGTCGTCTGCTAAAGCGAAAGCACCCAAAGCTTCATCATTAATACTGATAGCAACGGTACTGGCAATTTGCCATACTTTTGGCATTAGCTTAGGCAGCGTCAAATTAGCAAACTCTGCGGTGCCGACTTTTACCAGTCCAAGCCCTTCGATGTTTGCTTGAATACCTGCGCCTTTGATGACGCTGATATCAGTCACATTCATTAATGGCAAATGACGATCGGTAGCAGCATTAATAAGCGCAGTGGCGAGCGGATGGCTGGCATGCGCTTCGACACTGGCGGCAATTTGTAATACATCGTCAACAGCAAGTGATTTATCGACCATCACCTGATCGACGATGGTCGGCTTACCAATGGTCAATGTGCCAGTTTTATCGAGTACGACCGTATCAATACTACCAGCAGCTTCAAGGCTTTGCGCGTCTTTAAACCAGACACCATGACGCGCAGCAACCCCCATACCTGCCATGATAGCGGCTGGTGTGGCCAAGCCAAGCGCACACGGACAGGCAATCACCAGTACCGATACTGCGTGCATTAATGCTGTATCAACCATACCGGTCAACCACCACGTCAGCCCAAAAGTGACCAAGGCAATCGTCACCACTACTGGCACAAAAATAGCGGTGACCCTATCTGCCAGACGCGCCAGATTGGCTTTTGAGCCTTGGGCATCGCTAAGTGCTTGTACCATATCACCCAGCTTGGTATCACTGCCTTTGGCGCGTACGCGGTAGAGCAAGCTACCGTTTTCTACCAACGCCCCTGCCAATATCCCATCACCCTGCTCTTTTTTAAGCGGTACCGACTCGCCGGTTAAATGGCTTTCTACACACCAGCCGCTGCCATCGATAACTATCCCATCGGTTGCCACGCGGCTGCCTTGCTTAGCACGCAAGATATCGCCGACTTGTACCTCTTGTAAAGCGACATTATGGAAGTCACCATTTGGCTGCTGTTGTTCGACTTCATCAGGCGTCAGTGACAATAATAAATCGATACTGTTGAGACTGTGTTTTTTGGTGCGCTCTTCAAGATACTTACCCGTTCGCACAAAAGCGATGACCATCACCCCTGCTTCAAAATATACCGCAGGACTGCCATCTATACCGTGACCACCAGCATGACCACTTTGCAATAGACTATTCAAAGTGCCGTCGCCATGTGTCAGCCATAGATATGTTGAATACGCCCAAATGGTCACCGTACCAATGACCACCAATACATCCATATTGGCAAGACCGCCTTTGATAGACGCCCAAGCGCTTTTATAAAACGGCAATGCCAGCCCAAACTGTACAATCGTCGCTAGGACAAACTGTATCCAAACCGGTGGCATCCACGCCATACCCTGACCAACCAGCATGCCTGCCATACCAACCAAGAACGGCACTAAACAGACCCACAAACCAATCAAGCGCCATGGGTACTGAGTGGCCGTATCTTCATCCGTCTGTGCAAACAAACTATCAGCCGCTTGCAAATTGGCAATAAAGCCTGTTTTATTTACCCACTCTGTCACTTGTTCAGGCGTGGTCTGCGTCGGATCATAATCCACGTTGGCAGTCTCACCAGCGAAGTTCACACTGACTTCATAGATCGCAGGCTTTTTATTCAATACCTTTTCGATTCGTGATGCACAGGCCTGACATGTCATCCCCTCAATCGCCAGTTGCAAATGCGCACGCTTGGGTGCAAGCGACGTATTGGACTGGATATCAGTCTCAACATCGTAGGCGTTTTGCTGCTGATTATGAGCATCGGTACGGAGAGAATCATTCATAGATAGAACTCGATATGGCGTTTGTAAAATAGGATAAAATATAAAAAGCACGCATAAAAATAACAGAGGGTTTAATTATTATACTAAAAAACATAATGATAATGAATGTTAAATGCGCATAGTTTAGCATTACTTTAGCGCAGCCACTAAAAAACCAGCTATAGCAGCTGGTTTTTCGTTTACCCCAATTAGCAATTAAGCGTTTGCAACGGTGGCATCAAAGCCTGCCTCGTCGATAGCAGCAGCAATTGCCTCTATACTGGTTTTGCTGTCATCGAAGGTTACTGTCGCTAAATTATCAGCCAGATCAACAGAGATAGTCTCTACCCCATCGATTTCGCTAGTAGCAGTATGGACACTTGCCACACAGCCACCACAGGTCATGCCATCGATTTTAATAATACGGGTTTGGTTTGCCATGGTAGGCTCCTTATTTTTATTGGTGAATACACTGCTTTTATAATTGTCTTTATACACATATAGGCAGTTCTAAATAAAATTGATACGTTGGCAGGTTAGCAACCACGTGCTACTGTTATCAATTTTTCTTGCTTGCTGTTCGCAAGCGTGACAGAGGCTGCGAAAAATTTACTCCAGTAGCACTCGTATCGGTTTTAAAGTAAATTAACTATACTTATAAATACAGTATGAAACTAGCATAAGCCGAATCAAGGTCAACAACAAGTCCGTTTGGTTGTAACTTTATTAAAGCAGTTTTTATTTAAGTGTTTTTTATAGAAGTACAGTTTGTCAAAGTATTGCCATTAATCATCATACCGTGGATTTTGCGGGGCATCGATAGGAAACGGTTGGGTGACATAATCGACCGTACTAATGGCCGCCACAAAAGCATGAATGGTCGTTTGCGTATCATCATAACGTATGAACGCAATACTGTTATCAGTATCTAGCTCAATTTCAGTGACGCCTGTGATATTTTTCAGCGCTGTCATCACGCTTTCTAACCCCTCGGTATCATCGATATTTTCGATACTTACTTGCGCAATTTTAATTGCCATGGTCTTATCCTCTCATCATTGACGTTATTACTGCGTATCCAATACCTCAAAACCTTTGACCAAATCATCTATCTGCTTCAGCTGGCGTAAAAATGGTTCTAGTTGGCTCATACGCAGCGCACAGGGCCCATCACATTTAGCAGTTTCTGGGTTTGGATGTGCCTCTAAAAACAGCCCTGCCAACCCGGTCGCCATACCTGCACGTGCCAGAGTGGTGATTTGCTCACGGCGTCCGCCAGCACTGTCGCTACGTGCACCCGGTTGCTGCAAACTATGGGTCACATCAAAAAACACCGGAATATCCATCTGCTTCATGGTATCAAAACCCAGCATATCGACGACTAAGTTATTATAACCAAAGGCACTGCCGCGCTCACAAAGAATAAGCTTGTCGTTACCTGCTTCAAGGCATTTATTAACGATATGGCGCATCTCATGTGGCGCTAAAAACTGCGCCTTTTTAATATTAATAATGGCATCTGTCTTGGCCATCGCATGGACTAAATCCGTCTGACGCGATAAAAAAGCAGGCAGTTGGATAATATCGGCAACCTCAGCAACCGGTGCCGCTTGATACGGTTCATGCACATCGGTAATAATCGGCACATTAAACTTTTCTTTAATTTGTCCAAGCCAATCGATACCCTGTTCTAATCCAGGGCCGCGATACGAATGTAGACTTGAGCGATTGGCCTTATCAAAGCTAGCTTTAAACACATAGTCAATACCCAACCTTTGGCAAATATCGACATATTGCTCAGCAATTTCAAACGCCATCTCTTTTGACTCTAAGACGTTCATACCACCGAATAACACAAACGGCTGATCGTTGCCGATGTTGATGGTGTTGTTATTAGGGGTATTAAGCTCAATATGTGATTGTGCCGTTAATAAATTTTCCATGAAGTGCTGGCCCTCGTTATTGTTATAAATAATTGGTATGAATAGTTGTTATAAATACGTCTATCCCATATTGTAACCGATAGCCCGATGAAAAAAAGTGTCCAAGCGTAATTGGGCGTAATTAGACCCTATAGTCAATCCTCAATAAAATAAGCACAAATATTATAGCGAGCTACTAGGGCGTGTCCTCATTTTGAAAATGGTGATAAAAATGAGATAAACTGCTGTCAAACAAGGAAAGTAGCACAGATAATATCAAGATATTAGCCAGCTATTTGACGCAGTTTGGCAAGATTTAGCCGTTTTTAACCCATTTAGTTGCTTTCGTTCAGATTGAGGACATGCCCTAGGATAAGTTTTCCTTGCTTGCTGTGCCTACGCAGACAAAGGCGGCGCAAAACTTATCCCAGTAGCACTGTATTTTTTATAGTAAATCGACTATACCGATAATATTAACTGCACAACAATCAAAACATCATCATAAAAAAGCCAAAAAAAAGACCAATCCGCAGATTAGTCTTTTTTGAAGTTTTGTTCGTCATTAAGCTTAACGCTTATTTATTATCGCTATAAGTTCTTGCGGCTTTTACCAAGCTATTAAACAGTGGATGACCACCGCGTGGTGAGCTGGTAAATTCTGGATGGAACTGTACGGCGATGAACCAAGGATGATCGGCAATCTCAACCGACTCTACCAAATGCTGCTTGGCAGAATACCCTGAAACCATCATACCAGCTTGCTCTAATGGCTCGATATAGCGACTGTTCATCTCATAACGATGACGATGACGCTCAGTAATATTGGTTGCGCCATAGATTTGGGCAAGCTTACTACCAGCGACCAATTCGGCTTGCTGGGCCCCTAAACGCATGGTGCCACCAAGGTCTGAATCGTCACTACGAATCTGTAATTCGCCGCGCTCATCTAACCATTCGGTAATCAAGCCAATGATAGGTTCAGCCGCCGTACGATGGAACTCAGAAGAGTTGGCATCGATATGCAGCACGTTACGCGCGTATTCAATCACTGCCAACTGCATACCTAAGCAAATACCTAGATACGGCACCTTTTTTTCGCGTGCATAGGTAATGGCTTTCATTTTACCCATCGTGCCACGCTCACCGAAACCACCGGGTACCAAAATAGCATCGGCGTCGCTCAGGCGGGCAAATAACTTATCGTCGCTCTCTAATAGCTCAGCATCGATATAATCAATTTTTACATCCGCTTTATGAGTGATACCTGCGTGTAGCAATGCTTCGTTGATAGACTTATAGGCATCAGGTAGCTCGACGTATTTGCCAACCATCGCCACTGTCACCGTCGCTTCAGGGTTTAGCTGCGCTTCGACCACCTTATCCCAATCGCTTAAATCTGCTTCTGGCAAATCAAGACCGAAACGCTCACAGATTAAGTCATCTAAATCTTGCTCATGTAAGGTACGCGGTATTTGATAGATACTTTGTGCATCTTCGCACATGATGACCGCACGCTCTTCGACATTGGTGAATAGCGCAATCTTACGGCGGTTGTCTTGTGAGATGTGATGATCAGAGCGGCAGATTAAAATATCTGGCTGTAAACCAATAGAACGTAGCTCTTTTACCGAATGCTGGGTAGGCTTGGTTTTGGTTTCACCCGCGCTGGCAATATAAGGCACCAGTGTTAAATGCATCAGCATGGCGCGATTACGGCCTAGCTCTACTTGCATTTGGCGCACCGCTTCCATAAACGGTAACGACTCGATATCACCCACTGTCCCACCAATCTCGATGATGGCAACATCGTAGCCTTCGCCACTAGCAATGATTTTGCTTTTGATTTCGTCAGTGATATGCGGAATCACCTGCACCGTACCACCAAGATATTCGCCGCGACGCTCTTTGTTCAGGACGTTCTGATAAATACGACCACTGGTAAAGTTATTGCTCTTACTCATCTTTGAATGGCGTAAAAAACGCTCGTAATAGCCCAAGTCCAAATCAGTCTCGGCGCCATCTTCAGTGACGAATACTTCGCCATGCTGAAACGGGCTCATCGTCCCTGGATCGACGTTGATATACGGATCCATTTTGGTCATCGTCACGTTTACGCCACGCGCTTCTAAGACGGCAGCAAGAGAAGCGGCGGTGATACCTTTTCCTAGTGAGGACACTACCCCACCGGTCACAAATATAAACTTGGTCATAGTACTCTGTCGGTAATTGGTAAAGAAGGATTTTACTAAAAATACGGCACAAAATATAGGGCAAAAGCACAAACTCTTTGAAACATTCCGTTTTTAGCGTATAGCGGTTATAAGCGCATCACTATTATAGCCCACTACCCAATTAAAAAGGCCGTAACAAAAAAAACCCACCCCGAAGGATGAGTTTTTTATAATACAATTCTAATGCTTAGATTAGAATAAGTATTCTAGACCGCCACCAACTGCAAATACATCAGCATCATTATCTTCCCAATCAGCTGAGTTTTGACCAATATAAGCATGAGCAATCATGTTGTCTTTATACATGTACTTGCCACCTAGGACGATTTGGTCAGAATCATAATCTTCCAAGCCAGCTAGGTTATCAGTTTTGTTGTACTGTAGGTATACAGAAGCTGGACGAGCAAAGTTAGCCAGACCCATCTCAGCACTTACTACTAGACCTTTTTCTTTATCAGAGCCATCAAAGTCATAATCAGTTTGCTGATATAGAGCACCTAGCATCACTGGTGCAGCGATGAACTTACCTAAATCAACAGTCGCAGTACCACGGATAACATCACCGGCACCAGCATCCATATCTTTAGTATAAGCAACACCAGCAGTGTAGCCAGTACCTTGGTCAAACATCAATGACGCACCGTAACCGTTGTTACGATCATCGTTGTCTTCAACGAAGCTTTCGTCAGCAGAGTACTGTAGTGCTAGCTCTAATGGTAGGCCAGCATATTTTGGCGCAATCCAAACGATTGAGTTGTCTTGACGCTCATCGCTTTGCATATTTAGCGCTTCAACAACACCACCGTCAGCAAGCGTGTTGCTGCCTAAGTTATCCCAAAAGCCTTCAGTAACAGTCACGTTGTTTACGTAATCTAGTACAGAGGTGTTACGACCAAAGCGGAACTCACCAGTAGTTTTGTTGGCTAAACCCAAGAAAGTATCACGGCTTTTAAAAGTTTGAGAACCTTCACCGTCGATATCAACGCCATACTCTAACTGATACACAACATCAGTGTTGGCAGTCATAGCTTCAGAGCCTTTAAAACCTAAACGTGATGCGTTTGAGTTAATTTGTAACGAGTTTGAATCATCACCAATAACGTCATCAGCATTAACGTAGTCAGCAGTAACGAATGCTTTACCATAGATTTGTGGTGCTGCGTTGGCTGCAGATACAGATAGAGCAGCAACTGCTGTAGCTAAAAGTAGTTTTTTCATGGGGTATCTCCACTTTACAATTTTAGTAATGAGCGAGCTATTATTAGCTGGTACTCATAATGGTATCGTCACAAATCCTCAAAGATATAATGTGTAACTGGCTACCGAGATTAGTCAGAAACAAGTGTGGCGAAGTTCTATTACCGTAAGATAAAAAAACCAGAACTTACATAGCTAGAATCAAAAACGTAACTGCTATGTAAACTTAGGTTTTTGTTGCTCCATTGCGTAACATCCGTTACCAAACTCATACTTCGAATACAAGCATAACAACTTTGACATAATTTGCAACACATTTTTTGCATTTCGCAGTATAGGGGCTGTATAGAATTCAAATCAGCGGCAGCCAGATAAAGACACAAGCGAGAATTACGGCAGCCTCATAGCTGGCTTTAAGCTTATCAT
>NZ_RRYX01000120.1:0-8591 GCF_014861375.1 Psychrobacter sp. FME5
ATGATAAGCTTAAAGCCAGCTATGAGGCTGCCGTAATTCTCGCTTGTGTCTTTATCTGGCTGCCGCTGATTTGAATTCTATACAGCCCCTAAGCAATAGTACTATTGCTTAGTACTATTTTTAGCACCGTTTTCTCTTTGAGTCCACCTTCATCTATCAGGTCGTCTTTATGATGCAACTGCCATACAGTTTTGCGAAACGCCATCAAATCTTAGCCATACTGGCTATCGATCCTGAGCTGCCGACGACTTTGGTGCTGACCAAAGCCACGCCACTATCGGCAATCAATGAAGCGGTGCGGTTTTTACAGCAGCAGGGCGTACGCGGCGTACCCACATACGAAAGCGTCAGCTCCGATGATTTTGAAAAACGCATGAATGCCGCTTATGCGGGGAACACAGGCGAATCACAACATATTGCCGCTGGGCTTGAAGACCATCCTGACCTTGATAGTTTGGCGGACAGCGTCCCTGAAACTGAAGATCTGATGGATCAACAAGACGATGCGCCCATTATTCGTCTGATTAATGCGCTGTTGTCCGAGGCCATTCGTCTTAATGCCTCAGATATTCATATCGAGACCTTTGAAAAACGCTTGGTGGTAAGGTTTCGTGTCGATGGTGAGTTAAAAGAAATCATCACCCCCAAACGCCAATTAGCGCCATTACTGGTATCGCGTATTAAAGTCATGGCCAAACTCGATATCGCTGAAAAGCGCGTACCGCAAGATGGGCGCATCAGTTTACGCTTGGCAGGGCGCGAAGTCGATGTACGGGTATCGACACTGCCATCGAGTTTTGGTGAACGAGTCGTGATGCGCTTATTAGACAAACAAGCAGGGCGGCTGAATATGACTTATTTGGGCTTGTCTGATAATGATTATAGCGAGCTAAAGCGCTTAATCCATCGCCCGCATGGCATTATTCTCGTGACAGGGCCAACGGGTTCTGGTAAAACCACCACGCTGTATTCAGCATTGACTGATCTAAATGATCAAACTCGCAATATCTTGACTGCTGAAGATCCGATTGAGTTTCAGCTCGACGGTATTGGTCAAACACAGGTTAATAATAAAGTAGATATGACCTTTGCCAAGAGTCTGCGCGCGATGTTACGTCAAGATCCAGATGTGGTGATGGTGGGTGAAATTCGCGATTTAGAAACGGCAGAAATTGCGGTACAGGCGTCTTTAACAGGGCATTTGGTATTGTCTACTTTGCATACCAACACCGCCATTGGTGCGGTCACGCGTTTGCAAGATATGGGCGTTGAGCCATTTTTATTGTCATCGTCACTGATTGGCGTGGTGGCGCAGCGCTTGGTGCGTACTTTATGCACACATTGCCATGGCTGGCAGGCAGCGGATAGCGAGCAAGCCAAATTGTTTACAGAGATTGGTATTGAGCCAGCTTCAAAAGGTAGTGCCGAAAGCCTAGTAAATAAACCAATCAACCTACCCAAGCCAGTCGGCTGTGATAAATGCAATCAGTCTGGCTTTAAAGGACGGACGGCAATATACGAAGTCGTGCCTATTGATGATGCTTTGCGGCGTATGATACATAGTAATACGGCTGAATATGAGCTAGAAGACTACGCACGCCAGCAGACGCCATCGATTCGTGCTGATGGGCTACGTAAAGTGATTGAGGGGCGGACAACGCTAGAAGAAGTACTGCGTGTGACCAAAGAAAGCGCCCTAACTGATGACGCTATCATAGGCTAGTTTTTTAACGCACTTATTTTGCAGCGGTGCACTCAACTTCAACGCTGGCGCCTGCAGCCAGTTCTGCAACACCAAAGGCAGAGCGTACTGGGTAAGGTTTGGCCAACTCTGCTTTATAGACTTTATTAAAATCATCAAAGTCGTCCATATCAGTTAGCATGGCCATACATTTAACGATATCTGTCTTTTGGTAGCCGTGCTTTAACAAGGTTTCATTAATATTATCGAGTGCTTGTTTGGTTTCAGCTTTGACACCGCCTTTGACCAATTTGCCATCTTTAAAGCCAATTTGACCAGACATGTATAACGTATCGCCGACACGCACCGCTTCTGAAAAAGGATAGTTACCGCCGTCGCCTAAAAATACCGGGCTAGACTTGGTTATAGTAGCGGTATTGGCCGCTGGCGCAGCATTAGCAGTCATAGCGAGTCCTAATGAGCAGGCGCCTATTAGTAATGCTTTAGATAGATTACTGCTGAGTTTATGGGCAAGTTTTTTATGGGTCATTTTGGACATCGCTGTCTCCTTATTATAAGTTTATGTTGCACGAGTTTTTACTTATTCTAAACTATTTATTTGCAGCTGTTTCATCATCAGCAGATAATTGGTCGTTTTTCTGGATTTCAGTATCAGTATCAGTTTCAGGGTTAGACTCTGTCGACTTGCTGCTGGCATTGCCTTGACGGCGCGCTTCTAATTCAGATTTGGGTATCCACGCCCACGTCATCTCAACCACGATAGGGTCACGGTCGCTGTCAGACTCACGATCATGAATCACACAAGGGATGACCATTTCGCCTTTTGGGGTGTTTAAAATATCTAGGCGTTGCTCGTCAGTTAACGACGATACGGCGGCAATCTGACCTTTTTTAATCGGACGATAAAAATTCACTGAGTACGATTTAATCAAGAGCACACGGTCAGAAGGTAGGTTTAAGCCCAAAATAAAGCCTGTCGCCGTTTCCGCGAGTAAAGTAATAGCAACGGCATGGACAGAACCAATATGGTTTTGTACCGCTTTGGTATTATTTAAACTCACCACCACTTGGTTTGGTTCGACTGTTTCATAGTAGACACCCGTTGTGCCTACATAAGGCACTACTTTACCAAATGCTTTGGATAAAATGCTCGAGCGCGCACCAGCGGGTAAATATTTGGTAACGGATAACAGCTTGGTAAACTGATTACTGATAGGCTTAAGGGTCGTGTGTGGCTGTTCAACGGACGAGATTGTGTTGTCAGATACTTTGGCTGGTAATTTATTGGCCAGCTTAGTAGGTAGTTTTTTTAATAATCCTGACATACGAAATTCCTCAATGAGATTGGTTTTACAATGCTAGTGACACGATCGTCAAAAATTTTATATGGTACATAATAGCCTAACGAGCTTTATCCTAGCAGCTATTTTAACTATGGTACATTAACTGATGGGTCCCTACTATTATTACCATGAACTGTAGCGCTTATAAAATAATAGTAACGTAACGACACCTTAAACGATACCTTGGACGATAGAAATAGCATTGCTATAGTCAGTCCTAAATAAAATAAGGATAAAGTTTATCACGCGCTACTGGGACAAATTTTTCTTTCTTGCTGTGCCTGTGCAGACAGAGGCTGCGCAAAATTTATCCCAGTAGCACTGTATTTTTTATAGTGGATCGGCTATATATGCCAAGTGGTCGCCCTTATATGCCAAATGGTCGCCCTATAATAGCGCGGCTTATATACTTTTTACGCGACTTTTTAATGCTGGATAATGCAATGTCTAATATGCCTGATTTTTCTGTTCACAAGCCAACCAATATGATTTATAAGGGTGTTGCTGGTACAGGTAAAACCTATCGATTGCTACAAATCGCGAAACACTATACCGATTATTTGCCTAAAGTGAATAATGAAGATTTACTCGTACAGCTATTACAAGATTTTAGCTGGCGTGAAGTCCTATGTCTGATATTTTTAGATATGCATAATAAGAAAAAAGATTTGTTAAAAGTACCAGAAATCGTTAGCCATGAGTTTTTTTCTGCTAAAGCCGCACAAAATGCCCGTGAAAATAATTTAAGTAATACGGCATGGTCAGTACTACAAATGCATAGCCCTGCTAATTCAAAAACAGTGACCTATAAAAACCGATCCAGCCAAGCCTATTTTGATAAAGACCATAGTGGTGCATGGTATTTGCTTCCAGAAAGTATGGACTTCTTAACCGAGTTGTCGCAGCAACTTGCCGAGTTTCAGCAAGCGCAGCGTGACAATAATATCAATCAAGAGCATCATTTTAGCCAGCAGCGTTTTAGTATGGTCAGCTTTCATCAAGCGTATGGCTACGAAGAGTTTGTGGAAGGTCTTCGTCCTGTGATGGCAGCTTCAAGCACACCACAGCATAGCCAACCTCAAATGAGCTACGCGATTGTAGATGGTGCATTTTTAAAGCTGTGTCAGCGCGCCGCCCGTGACCCTGAACAGCGTTATGCGCTGCTAATTGATGAGATTAACCGCGCCAACGTCTCACGAGTATTCGGTGAGCTGCTCAGTTTGATTGAGCCAGATAAGCGGGATGGCATGGCAAACGCGATGACGGTTAATTTGGCCTATTCTGGACGGGCGTTTAGCGTCCCTGCCAACGTCGATATTTATGCCACCATGAATACCCAAGATCACTCCTTAGCGCCACTCGATATGGCATTACGTCGACGCTTTCGCTTTGTCGATTGCCCGCCGCAGCCTGAATTACTACCGGTTATTAGTATAAATGCAGGTTTAGAGCCAGCTAACGAAGCTGAATCCATTGATTTGGCCAAAGTATTGATGGGTTTAAACAATCGTATTACTCAAACACTAGGAGCGGAGGCGCAATTGGGTCACGCGTTTTTATGGTCCGTATACAGTCTTGCTGAATTACAAACGGTGTTGATTGAACAGATTATCCCGCAATTGGCCCAAGCGGCAGGCGGGCAAGTTTCTGTTTTGCAGTATATTTTTAAAGACGAGCAGCAGCCAATGCAGGCACAGTTTATTCAGGATAGCCAAATGCTCATAAACCATGATTCGAGCAATAAGAGGGACAGTCAAAATAATATAACCGCCCAAAACCCGCTGTTTGCGGGGCATGGCTCATTGCTTGGTCAGCCCATGGCTGCAGAAAGCTATAATATTAATGCCGACCTTATTGCCAAGACAGGCGCGTTTATCAAAGCCATTGTCTACCAGCGTTTATACCCATAAGGCGGTCAAGCAGTGATGAATAGCGGTCAAAACCTCCAAAGTAATACTACCAGCAATGGTATGAATAACGCTTATATTGAGGCGGCTGATGCAAGTGTGGTCACTGTCTTTGAGCACCAACGCTTGACGGTTCATGATTTTTTGCAAGCGTCAGACTTTCACTGGTTAATGGCGCAAGAGTTTTCGGTTTTTAGTATCAAACGTCAGCAGGGGCAATGGCAGTTAAAGGTCGGGCATTATATTGGCATTATTTTATTACCAAGTGGCCTGTCGCTTGAGATACTGCCCAAACTTAATAAGTCAGTTGAAAGTAACGATATCGCCCAAACTCGCCACTGGGTGCAACATATGCTGTCCGACTTGACCGGTAGCAGCCAGCGCACCCATCGCAAGTTACCTAGCAGCAAAAACTTTGGTCAATTTAGCAACCAAGTCGCCGCGTTACCGTTAGAAGTATGGCCCTTATCAGATTGGTTGATTGCGCAGTTTTTGCAACGACTTACTCATTATCAACCGATCAAGCACTATCAATCGCAAGTTCACAACCAAGCGTCGCTACAAGGCCGACTACTCATCAAAGAGCAGCTGCGCCATAATAGTATGCAGCCGCATAAGTTTGTCTGTGAAAGCAGTATATTGAGCCAAGATATGCTGGGTAATCGCTTGATTAAGAGCGCATTGGTTTTGTTGACGCCTTTATTTTTTCAGTCCACGCTATCTCAATCAACTTCTTCTAAGTTTTGGCAGTTATGGCAACCCGTTTCTACGCTTACGCCTTATGACATGCAGCGGCTAGAATCTGTATATGCCCAAGCAAAGCGCGAGCTGGCGATGCAGCCACTTAGGGCGCAGCAATTACAAGCGGCTCAACAATTAGTAGATTTAGCGTATTGGCTATTGCAACAGTCAGCGACTGCAACGGGCAATGGCATGGATACGCAACGCTCATTTAACCGTCAGCATACTACGCGGCGCTTATGTCTATTGATTGATATGAATCAAGCTTTTGAACAATGGGCAAGTCAACGACTCGCTTCGATATTTCAGCAATTAGATGCTGATTATCGACCGCTCTATCAAACACAACATGTGTGGCTAAGCGATGCAGCAGGGCAGGCCTGCTTGTCCATCCGTCCTGATTTACTGATCTATCAAGCGGCCGCTACTGAAGATCATAGTTATCAAAATCAGGATAATACAGTAGCAGAAAACATCAGAGAATCAGGGGAAAGAGAATTAGATAGTGAAAAGTCGGGTCGTTATAGCCACGTGATCGATATCAAATGGAAACACTTATCTCATGCATCTGATGTTAGTGCTAGTGATGCTTATCAATTAATCAGCTATGCACAGGCTTATCAAGCGGATCAGGTTTGGCTGGTTTATCCTGTACGCGGTGACGAAAGACAGCCAGTCGCGTTGAAACAACAAATCTATCAGGATAAAAACGCCAATAGCTATGCTAATAGTTATGCCAGTAGCCATGATGATAAAGTCGCGTCTCCTGCACAGCTATGGCTGATACCGTTCGATGTTCTAACGGGTAGTATAAATGGTGGCTTGCTTCCAGAAGCGAATGTAGTATAATGGCGCTATCGATATTTGGGGATCATCGCTGGCAAGAATTTTTGTCGAAGTTGTTTCCATGTGAAAACAGTATTTTTAAAATAATTTAGCAGTTTTTGAAATTAATTAAAAATAGGTGTTGACACAATCGGTTTTACCCCTTAATATGTGCACCTCGATAGCGAGGAACATTAACAAGTTAGCGGTATTACCAATAACGAGTTAATCAACGAAACTATCGTGATAATAGAAATTTCGGAGTGTGGCGCAGTTTGGTAGCGCATCTGGTTTGGGACCAGAGGGTCGTAGGTTCGAATCCTATCACTCCGACCATCTATTTTATAAGAGCCTTACAGGCTTTTTTTTATGTATAATGGTTTAGTTTCTGATATTATAAGCAGACGATATTATAAGTTATCCCAGTTATGTAAAAGTCCTCTAAGAGCGCCTGTAGCTCAGTTGGATAGAGCATCTCCCTTCTAAGGAGGTGGCCGCAGGTTCGAATCCTGCCAGGCGCACCATTTAGCCTGCAAATCTTGCCTATTCTTGGCAATAGTTATGGCGGTTGTAGCTCAGTTGGTAGAGCCCCGGGTTGTGATCTCGGTTGTCGTGGGTTCGAGTCCCATCAGTCGCCCCATATTTTATTCTGCATTACCTGTTATCATTTATATAACATCTCCTCTGTGTTAAAAAACCTTTTATAGTAATTATATTTGCCGTTGTTGGCATTTTTTTGTGCCTGTCTGTTTGATATTATTCTTCCCAGCTATTCATAAGCAATGTCTCTTTTTCATAAGAAGTAGCTATTTATAAAGAGCACCTATCTATAAATCTTCAGCACGCCCTAACAGCTTGCGCAACACTTATCCCAGTAGCAGGGTGTTTATTTTATAGTGGCTCGACTATAGTCAGTGAAAAGTAAAATCGATTTTTAAAGTATTTTAACTATATATTGAAAATGTGCCCGACTTAATTTGGACTGACTCTATTTATTTTTGTTAGAATTGATGGTTATTGGATATCGGTTATTAAGGAAGTGGTTGATGGACGCACTGAGCGTATTGCTACAAAACGTGCATTTGTTTGAAACCAAATACTATCGTTTAAATGGGGTCGGCAATTGGTCTTATACCCTCACCAGACAAGATACGATTTTATTTTATTTGGTGATGTCCGGTAGTTTTTGTATCGATGTGGGCAATGGGTTACGCGAAACCCATGCTGGCGATATTATTATGATCCCTAGTGCGCATCAGCACACCAGCTATGCGCTGAACTATCATGGTGATGATGCCCAACCATTGGATGAGCTACTGCTGAATTGTCAAGAAAATACGCTTGATCTTCACGGTGATGGTGACTCTAATTCGTCTTTGATTCTTATAGAATGCAAGTACGATAAAGAGATGATCCGTCCTTTGTTGTCTGTGTTGCCGCCAATATTGCCTGAAATCAATGATGAGTCTGATGGCAGGTTTGAGGTTATTGATGTCGAGATTAAGCTACTGACTCTCGAAACTGAGCGTGAGCGCATGGGAAAAACGGCGGTCATCAACCATTGGGCAAGTATTATGATGATTGAATGTTTGCGCGTCTATATTGAAAGCTTACCCGACGTGACCGAAAACTGGCTAAAGGCGATGAAAGATCCGTTCTTGACCAAAGCGCTGGCCGCGATGCATGCAGCACCGGACCAAAACTGGACGATTCATAAGCTCGCTGAAGTGGCAGGTATGTCGCGGTCGAGCTTTGCGCAGCGCTTCAAAGATACGGTTGGTATGCCGCCATTGGCCTATCTTATTGATTATCGCTTGCGTCTGGCCGCTCGTTATCTGCGCTTGCAGCAAAACAGTATTAGCCGTATCAGTGAGCTGGTCGGTTATGCCTCAGACTCAACCTTTAGCCAAGCATTTAAACGGGTATACGGTATATCACCAAAAGCGTACCGCCAGCAGTATCAAAAAGACAGCATCGCTTAGTTTGTAGTCAGCGAACTTGTTTTTAAAATAATGAGTTTTATCAAAAAGTGCCGTAAAACCAGGTTCTTCTATGGGGTGGATGTAAGGCATA